>JAYVHZ010000088.1:0-21301 GCA_043770645.1 Undibacterium sp.
TGCGTGAGGAAGAACAAGGCGTAGAACTGGCCCGTGTACCAGATGATTCCAACCCCTGCGACAGCGCCAAAAAGGGATGACAAGACAATTTTGAGATTGGACCATTCTAAAAAACTCTCGCGCATCGGCATTGAGCTCAGTTTTCCAGCTGCCTTCATTTCAAGAAAAATCGGTGACTCACTTAAACGGGATCGAACGTAGAGAGAGACGCCGAATAAGACGATGGAAATCAAAAATGGAATACGCCATCCCCAGATCTTGAAATCTGCGGGACTGATCAGGGTCTGACAGAGTAAGACCACCATTAGCGACATTAAGAATCCGAGTGTGGCACAGATTTGTATCCAACTTGTCGCATAGCCGCGGCTCCCGGTTTTTGCGTGCTCCGCAACATAGGTCGCTGCGCCACCATATTCGCCACCCAGAGCCAGACCTTGTAGGCAACGCAGCGTGACCAACATAATTGGGGCCGCAATTCCAATGTCTGCATAAGTTGGAAGTAGGCCGATCGCTGCGGTGGATAGACCCATCAGGCCCATGGTGAGCATAAAGGTTTGTTTGCGACCGATCACGTCACCCATACGGCCAAAGATCAGCGAACCAAATGGACGTAAAATGAGACCCGCGCCATAGGTTGCGATACTCGCGAGAAAAGTTGCAGTTTCACCTAATGCACTTGAGAAAAACAGTGGCCCCATGGTGGTGGCTAAGGTGGCAAATACAAAGAAGTCATACCATTCAAATGCGGTTCCTAAAGAAGAACCGAGAATGACTTTTCTTAACTCCTTGTTGTCGGTTTTCACGTCATTCTCTGCGTTTGTTGAAGTCATAAAGAGATCTCACCATTTAATTTTTATCGATGATTGCGATTGGCAATTCCAAAGTGAATGTACATCCCTTGCCTTCACGACTTTCGACGGAAATATTTCCCTTCAAAATGAAGGTCACAATGTTATAGCTGATATTCAGACCTAAGCCAACATAGCCTTGACCCAATTTTGTCGTAAAGAAGGGATCGAATATGCGTTTGAGATTTAACGCATTGATTCCTATGCCGTTGTCATGGAATATGAGCGTGACAGTGTCATTTTTGCCGCGTGTCGCTGTTAAGTTCATTTGCCCCCGTGAGCCAACTTCAAAAGCATGTGCCAGCGAATTCATGATCAAATTGATGAGCACTCTAGTCAAGGGTTCTGGATAGCTGTGCATGTGGATGTCGTTTGGAGCGTTGATGTACAGCGTGTGCCCGGAATCTTGCAATTCTTTGCCGATCAGGCTTGGGATTGTATGCAGTAATTCGTGCAGGGCAAAATGACTTCGTTGTTCACCCTCTTTATCCGCCGCGACTTGTTTAAAGCTACTGACTAAGTTAGCGGCAGTGCTTAAACCCCGCATTACCATCTGCAATGAACGTTTAGTTACGTCAATAAAGCTATTTAGGTCGGAGCGGCGTAAGATGTTTTTGGCGTTTAAATCCTCAAAAGTTGCGGTCTCCATTTCCAGCGTGGATGCCGCCAATAAGCAATTGCCAATCGGTGTATTTAGTTCGTGAGCGATACCTGCCACCATTGAGCCCAATGCGACCATTTTGCCGTGGGCGACCAACTGGACATGGGCATCTTGGAGTTGTTGGTAGGCTTTGGCATTCACAAAGGCGGTTGCACCATAGGCGCATAGCGCGCGAAAAATCAGTTTCTCACGTTCGCTGTAAACATGATGATTGCGTGAGCGAACTATCATGACGCCCATTACCTGTTCAGCGACCACCAGCGGTGCAATCATTAGACTGTGCATAGCTGCACTGCCTGGAAATAGCGTACTCAATTGGCTCGTTGCGGGGTCTATAATGAGTTCGCGACGTTCTGTAATGCAGCGTTGAAGGTAATCATTTGAGTCATTTGAGTCAGTGAGGGAAATCTCTTGTAAGACATGGTTCGATTCTGGATCGTCGTGAAAAATGGGGATAAGGATACTGGTATCGTCCGACATCAAAAAAATCGAGAAGGAATCAACCTCCAACACACCATGCACATGGGTATTCAACGAGCGAGTAATTTCAGGGAAAGTCAGATGCGTGGTGATTTCCTGGCCAATTGCACCTAGTCGTTTGAGCACCGCATTGGTTTGTTGTAAGTTGAAAAGTTCGCGCGCAGCAACCGCGCCAACTTTTTCTTTTTCTGTGCGTAGCTCGGACTCTATCTTCTTCATCAGAGTCACGTCGGCGACATGAACGAAGAAACCCAGCACTTCGCCGTCCACAAAATGTGGTTTGTAGGTCATCAGACTATGGCGTACCGTACCATCAGGAATAATCACTTGACGTTCAAAAACCTGTAACTCGCCATTCAACGCGCCGGTGATGTAGGGCAGATTCATTTCATAGATGGGGCCGATAACGTCTTTCATCGTTAGGTCCATCATTTCTTCACGGGTGCGTCCAAACCAATCCAAGTAAGCTTTATTGGCAAAACGATAGGTTTGCGCTTTGTCGATGTACGCGACGATGGCCGGCGTTTCATCGACGACCAGCAACGCGAAATCCGCTTCAACAAATTGGGTGATTGAGCTCGCTACGTTCGGCGTGGTCATTTGATGTATCCCGAATACAGATTAGAAGTTAGGTCGAACGAGCTTTCAGGTGTTTATTGGAGACCTACCGTATTTTGTCTATGGTGGAATCTGGTTCTGGTTCAAGCAAAGATACATGCAGAGGCTGAAAACACAAACTTATTGATGACTTTAATTGATTTTGGCTTAGGGATGTTGCTGATTTTTGAAAGGCAAGGAGTTAATTCGCAAATATAAATAGCGTAGTAAGAAAGAACGGTGATTTTTGTAGTGCTTGACAAGCTGTGATCAGTATAGAGGTCAACATTAAGGTACTCAAACTGAAAATATCGAGAGTCAGTCATTGTTGTAAATACGCATATACATAGCAAACCTCTAGACAATAGATTTTTACCAAGGCATTGAATGAAACTGTTGATCAGTGTTATTGATGTTTTACGAGGCGCTGTCGATTAGTGACGCTGGTATGGTTGGCAGTTAGTTATATAAAATTCCTTGATCAAGGCTTGGATGTTTTTCCATGCAGATTCAACTCAATGCCTGAGAACGACAGCTAGCCAAAGTTTGTAATGAGGCGGCTGCTTCATCGCGTATCCAATTGGCAAACGCCATCAGCTTATGGCTTTGCACATCTTGCTGACGACAGATCATCCAATGTGAAAACGGATCGCGACAGCGGACAGCGACAGGGCGAATTAATTGATGCGCCAACAGATCTTCAATCACTAATACATCGAGCGCCAGACACACGCCATGCCCTGATTTTGCGGTATCGATCGCGAGGTGTTCGTGGCTGTAGAACGGTCCCTTGCTCGCATGTTTTTGCAGCGCTTTTTGATCACTCTTACTTATAGATCCATCAAGTGCCAATTGCTCAAACCAAAGCTGCCAACGCTCACCCACTTCGCCGGTTTGACGATCTGGCGGTAGAGGTAAGCGCAGTAGGGTGTGAGAAAGTAAGTCGATCGGTTTTTTTAAAAGTGTTTGTTTTTTGCCTATCGTGTTCGGGCTACATACGGGAAATAAATAAGTTTCTTCCCACAGCTTTTCAACATGCAAACCCGTATCGGCATCATAGCCGCCTTTCCCATAACGCAGCACCACGTCAATGCTGGGATCTTTGATCAAATCATGGGTTTGATTTTCTGAGGATAAGCGCAGATCGATATCGGGATGACGCGCATGAAAACGAGACAAGCGTGGCACCAACCACTTCGCTGCAATCGAAGGCGCGGCGCTGACGACTAAGACATTCTGATCAAGCGCAGTGGCGCTCGCTTTGATCAAAGCATCTTGTAGTTGAGTAAAGGCTGAAGATACTTCTAGTGATAAGGCGCGCCCCGCGTCACTTAATTGCACTAAGCGATTCGAGCGCACAAATAGTGGTACACCCAAATAGTCTTCTAGTGCGCTGATTTGATGGCTGATCGCGGCTGGCGTAACGGAAAGTTCATTTGCTGCCAGTTTAAAACTACCGAGGCGCGCAGCTGCTTCAAAAGCACGGATGGCGCCGAGTGGAACAGATCGGATGTGGATAGATTTCGTCATGACTTCAGTTTAGCAGAACTAATCCGAATCGCAAAAATCATCATTTGTCAGGGAAAGCGGCGACACCTACACTGCGACTCCATCGAGTTTTTAATTTTCAATCTTTTAGAGCGGGCTATGACAAATTCACAGGCACAACCCCAGCCACGTCGTTTTCTATTCTTACTAGCTAGCAGCCGAGCACAAGGCAATACCGAACAATTAGCTCGCGTCGCAGCACAGTCTTTACCCGCTGAGGTCGAACAACAATGGATCAATTTGCATGACTACGACATGCCAGATTTTGTCGATCAACGGCATGCGGGCAGTGGCGAGTATCCCGCTCCACATGGTGCGATGCGTGAATTACTCGATGCCACCTTGGCTGCGACGGATTTGGTTTTTGTGACACCGCTCTATTGGTACAGCCTGCCAGCAGCCGCAAAAAAATACCTAGATCACTGGTCGGGCTGGATGCGCGTACCCGGTGTCGACTTCAAAGAAAAAATGCGCGGGCGTCGTTTGTGGAATGTCACGGTGACTGCGGATGAAGATCAAGCATTTGCGCAAGCATTAGTTGATAGCCTGCGCTTGACGGCGGGTTATATGGACATGCCATGGAATGGCAGTTTAATCGGCTATGGCAATCGGCCTGGCGAGGTGATGCAAGACGAACGTGCGTTGGAACTAGCTGCGAATTATTTTGTGGCTGCGTAGGGTGGGCACGGTCTCATCGTGCCCACGCGTTACAGTTGAGAATGGTATCGCGCATGAAGCTTATCGAAAGGTTTTGGTCGATAAACCAATGAGTCCGAGTGTACACAAAAAGCGTGCCACCCTTGTATCTATATGGCTTACCGGGTGATGAAAAGAAAAACCTTACGAATTGTGATCAATCTTCAGATTTTTTAAGAGATTGTCGAGCGTGATGAGATAGACGCTAGATTTTTCCAAAATGAATATTGATTTTCCTCTGCAAGTTATTGCAGACGGTCGATCAATATTTGAAATCTTCAAAGTCAACAATGTTTTGGCTTTGTGGTCTGGAAAAAGTTGTATGAGACTTAGAGCTGACGAGGCACCGTAACCTCCAGTTAATAATGCAAAATTTTTAAAGATTGCAAAATGACTCGACCCTGAAACCGGCATCATCCAGTAATCGACGATGACTTTGTTCTCAATTTTGACCAAAGGGAAATCGGTATAGTTTCGTAGGGTGGGCACGGTCTCATCGTGCCCACGCGTTACGGTTGAAAATGCTCTAGCGTATGAAGCTCATCGAAAGATTTTGGTCGATAAACCAATGAATCCGCGTGGGCACAAAAAGCGTGCCCACCCTACGCATCTGTTTTTACTTTCCAATCTGGACGGGGCTCAAACGGCGTACCGAATCTCTAAGCTTGTTACGATTGATTGAGTTCTATGGGAAATTTGCTTGCAACAACCCATTCTAATTCGGAAATTTCTCTATCGAATTTCCGGCGATGCCAAGCTCGACTTAAATGGGAGAAAATATGTTGCAATTGTATATTGAAATCAGTCTCATCAAATTCTGGATCATTTTCTATTTCGGAGATTAAAACGGAGAGATGTTCGCTTGCATCTTCGAGCTCGTACATCAAACCAGCCCATTCAACTGGACTATTTTCTTTGTTTATCATGAGTAAGCGTCCATAAGTTCGTGGTCTGCAAAATTCAATTTTATGATTGAGCATTCATTTGAAATCAGAAAAAAGAATTCATGTTGTGGTGAGTGGCTGAATGCACGAGTACGCTTCGCGAAACTTGCTTACAATTTGAAGACTGTGGGCTTCTTCATCACATCAAAATAATATCGTACTGCTCCTGATGAAACACATTCTCCACCTGCAGTGAAATCGGCTTACCAATAAAATCCCCCAGCATCGCCAAATGCTGCGATTCTTCTTCCAAAAACATATCGACCACGACTTGCGAAGCCATGATGCGGAATTCTCTTGGGTTGAATTGTTTGGCTTCGCGTAAGAGTTCGCGCAGGATTTCGTAGCAGATGGTGCGGGCGGTTTTGACTTGGCCTTTGCCGCTGCAAGCGGGGCAGGGTTCGCATAAAACATGTGATAGTGATTCGCGGGTGCGTTTGCGCGTGACTTCGACTAAGCCTAGTGCTGAGAACGTCGAGACTGAAAGTTTGGTGCGGTCGCGAGCTAAGGCTTTGTTGAGTTCTGCCAAAACAGCGTCTTTGTGTTCCTGACTTTCCATGTCGATTAAGTCAAGGATGATGATGCCGCCTAAGTTGCGCAGACGCAGTTGACGGGCAATCGCGAGTGCGGCTTCTAGATTGGTTTTAAAAATCGTATCGTCAAAGTTGCGACCTGCGACAAAGCTGCCTGTGTTGACGTCGATGGTGGTCATGGCTTCGGTTTGATCGATGATTAGGTAGCCGCCGGATTTGAGATTGACGCGACGACCTAGTGCGCGTTCGATTTCTTCTTCTACGCTGTAGAGGTCGAACAGCGGACGCTCGCCTGTGTAGTGCTGGAGCTTGGGTAATACGGATGGCGTGTAGGTGCGGCCGAATTCTTGTAGCATCAAAAAGTTTTCGCGTGAATCGACTTGTATGCTGCTGGTTTCTTCATTGACGAAATCGCGCAAGACACGTTGTGCCAGATTTAAATCTTGATGCAAGAGGCTGCAGGGCGGTTTGGTTTTGGCGAGCTTGGTGATTGTTGACCACGTGCGGCGCAGGTATTCGATGTCGGCGCGCAGATCTTCCTCCGAGGCGTCTTCCGCCATGGTGCGTACGATGAAGCCGCCTTTTTCATCTTCTAACATCAAGCCTTTTACTTTGGTGCGCAGGACTTCGCGTTCTTCTTCGTTTTCTATACGTTGTGAAATGCCGATGTGAGAGTCTTGCGGCAAAAATACTAGCATGCGACCGGCGATCGAAATCTGTGTCGATAGTCGCGCACCTTTTGTGCCGATCGGGTCTTTGACAACTTGCACCGTGATGGCTTGTCCATCAAACAGGAGCTTTTCGATGGGGGTGAGCGGCACATTATTGGAATTGCCTTCGTGGCCTTGTGGGCGCGCATCCCAAATATCGGCGACGTGTAGGAACGCTGCGCGTTCGAGGCCGATGTCGATAAAAGCCGATTGCATGCCGGGCAAAACGCGCACGACTTTGCCTAAATAAATATTGCCAACCAGACCGCGTGATAGCGTGCGTTCTATGTGCAACTCTTGTACCGCTCCCTGAAAAATCAGGGCCACGCGGGTTTCTTGCGGCGTGACGTTGATTAAAAGATTTTCGCTCATGGCTAGGTTTCTAGGTATTTTAAAATTCAATTCTGTTTGAAGCGGTCGAGTAGGGCGGTGGTCTCGTACAAAGGGAGACCCATGATGCCGGAATAACTGCCGCTGATATGTGTGATAAAACGCGCCGCCATGCCTTGTATGCCATAGCCGCCTGCCTTGTCATAAGGCTCGGCGCTGTCGCAATAGGCAGCGATTTGCGCGTCGTTTAATGCGGCAAATGTCACCTCGGAGATTTGCGTGCATTGTAAAAGTTGGTGTTGATATTTGATCGCGATGCTAGTTAAGACTTGATGCGTGTTGCCAGCGAGTTTGCTCAGCATAGCGATAGCCTCATCACGATTGGCGGGTTTGCCCAAAATCTCTTGCGCGATAACGACCGTCGTGTCTGCTGCTAATACGGGATGCGGAAATAAGCGTCGCGCTATCACCGCATCCCAAGCGGCTTGGGCTTTTTCTTGGGTGACGCGGGCGACATAGACATCAGGTAATTCGCCCGGTAACACGATTTCTGTGACATCGGGGCCGCGCGGCGGCGTGTCACGTAATAAAAAGACTTCAAAATCAATGCCGATTTGACGCAGCAATTCACGCCGACGTGGGCTTTTGGAGGCGAGATAAATTTTTTGGTGGTGCGACATAGCAAAAATCCTGATGCGGGGCGCGGTCGCTTTTTTTTTACACCCGATGGTAAGGGTGATTTTGAGTAATTGACCAGGCGCGGTAGAGTTGTTCTGCTAATAATACACGCACCATGCCATGTGGCAAAGTTAAACTGGAAATACGGATCAAACCATCGGCTTTTGCCTTGAATTCTGCGTCTAATCCGTCCGCACCGCCGATCACAAATACCACATCGCGTCCCTCTTGCTGCCAATCGGTCAGTTGTTTCGCTAGACCTACGGAGGTCAAATCCTTACCGCGTTCATCAAGCGCAATGATGCGCGCATTTTTTGGGATGACCGCTTCTATTTTTTCTTTTTCCAATGCCATGACGGTGTCGGCAGTTTTGCTGCCTGAGCGTTCAATCGGTTTGATTTCTTTGAGGTGAATACGAGCTTCAGGCGGCATACGTTTGGCGTATTCCTGAAAACCATTTTCTATCCAAGAGGGCATTTTGTGGCCGACGGCGGCGATGATGAGTTGCATGATGGTGAAGGGCTATTTATACAATGGCGCAATTATACGGTGCTCAACTGGTGTGCACGGAATTCGGTTTAAATCAAGCTTGAAAGCGCAGAAATATCAGTTTCAAGACGACTGGTCTAATTTGCGTTACAATGCCACCCATGAAATCAACACGCTTAAATATCCGGCAACATATTCTCGACACGGCCAAGCCCATTATTTTGGGGAAAGGCTTTGTCGCGGTTGGTTTGAATGAGGTTTTGCAGGCGGCAGATGTACCTAAAGGTTCGTTTTATCACTACTTCAAATCGAAGGAATTGTTTGGTGAAGCCTTGATTGCCAGCTATTTCGAAGATTACTTGGTGGAAGTTGAGCTTTTACTGAAGGCCAATGGTGTATCCGCAGCGACTCGTTTTATGCAGTATTGGAACGGCTGGCTGACCTCCTTGGCCGATAAAGATATGCAATGCCAATGTCTGGCAGTGAAGCTAGCTGGCGAAGTTTCCGATTTGTCGGAGGCCATGCGTCTAGCTTTGCATCATGGCACCGATCGTGTGATTGACCGCCTCGCTCAGTGTGTTGAAGAGGGAAGAACCGATGGCTCATTGCCGACTTCGCTGGATGCCGCAGTGTGTGCCGAAACTCTTTATGAAATGTGGTTCGGTGCCAGTTTGCTCACCAAGCTGCGACGCGATCTTAGCGCATTGGAGTCTGCGATGCGATCAACCAAACAAATTTTAGGTCTTTCAACGTAAACCAGTAGTTCAGATTCACCTATTCTCAATTTTACTTT
This sequence comes from Undibacterium sp., assembly GCA_043770645.1. GTDB lineage: Bacteria > Pseudomonadota > Gammaproteobacteria > Burkholderiales > Burkholderiaceae_D > Undibacterium. The sequence continues at coordinate 9,308 of JAYVHZ010000088.1, forward strand.
ACGCATCAAGCGTTACTACATCAAAGGAAATTCCATGTTATTTACCCCACTCAAAGCCGGTTCCATAGAGCTCAATAACCGCATGTTGATGGCGCCGTTGACGCGTACTCGCGCGGGTGTCGAGCATTTACCAAATGCCTTGATGGCCGAATACTATGCGCAGCGTGCCAGTGCTGGTTTGATCATTACGGAATGCACGATGGTGACGCCGAATACGTCCGCTTTTGCGGCTGAACCTGGCATTTACAGCGCGGAGCAAATCGAAGCCTGGAAGTTAACGACGAGCGCCGTGCATGACAAAGGTGGCAAGATCGTGATGCAGATCTGGAACGGTGGTCGTGCTGCTCACCCGGCGTATAACAATGGCGCACCAACTTTCGCCCCAAGTGCTATTGCGATCGAAGGCGAAGTGCATACAGTGAATGGCAAGGTAGCGCACGTTGTTCCACACGAATTGAGCGTCGACCAAATCCAAAGCATCGTGCAAGATTTCGCCCAAGGTGCAAAGAATGCGATTGCTGCTGGTTTTGATGGCGTTGAGATTCACGGGGCGAATGGCTATTTGATCGATCAATTTTTGCGTGATGGTTCGAACAAACGTACCGACATGTACGGTGGCAGTTTAGAAAACCGTGCACGCTTTTTATGTGAAGTCATTACTGCAGTCAGCGCAGCGATTGGGTCGGATAAAGTGGGATTGCGTTTGTCACCATTAAATAGCTACAACAGTATGATCGATAGCGATCCAATCGCGTGGATGACGTATTTGAGCCAACGCTTGAATGACTTCAATCTCGCTTATCTGCATGTGATGCGCGCAGATTTTTTCCAAACGCAAAAAGCTGACGTGATGCCGATCGCGCGTGCGAATTACAAGGGCGTATTGATTGGTAATATGGGTTATAGCGGTGCAGAGGCAGAGGCAGCGATCAAGGATAATTTGTTGGATGCAGTCGCATTTGGTACCGGTTTCTTGGCAAATCCAGATTTACCAGCACGTATCAAGGCTGGTGCCGCTTTGAATGCACCAGATTCTTCGACGTTCTATACGCCAGGTGCCGTCGGATATACCGATTACCCTGTACTTGGTGAATAGACATAATTTTTCAATATCGTATGTTGAGTAGCATACTGAAAAATTGATTGTTGCTAGCTGGGGAGTGTCGCAGGACATTCCCCAGTTTTCGTTTACCCAAGACGATGTGCATCATTATCCTATTCTGTATTACCTCGCTGATTTCTCTGAAACTCCTGATTGACATCAGCGTGACCGAGTAAGTCTTGCAACCTGATGCCGCTGAAGTCCTTAAATGGGCCGCTTGTCAGAGCAACTTGAAGATCTTCATTGACCCTCCTATTATTGCCATGCGGAAATATTTAAAACCGTAAAGTGATAGTAATTTATTGCTTTGTGACTTGCATCCTTGTGTGCTTATGACAAAAGGGTTCTAGTTTTAGATGCTAATCAAGTTATTTCAGGAGGCTATTCATGACTATTTCGGTCAAGCTATCAGCAAACCACAAGGTCGCGACGCAATTTCGAATTTATTGTGCGATGCTGCTTGTTCCCTTTGTTTTATGGATGTCATTAATCGCCTCCGTACAAGCGAGCGATTTGACAATTGTGGGTGCAAAATCTGTCCCTCAAGTGTGTTTTTTTAAACATACCAATTACACAGGAAACGTTTTTTGCGTCAACGCGGGATCAAGTGAATTTCCACGGACGTGGAATGAGCAGATTTCATCCGTTCGAGTTTCGCCTGGTTTTCGTGTTGAAATGTTCGAGCATACTCGGTTTGGCGGCCGAAAATTGTTGTTAACCCGCGATGCGCCTTCCCTCGCTGCATTGCAGTTCAACGACATCGCATCGTCTTATTCCGTGACGAAAGATGCTGATCCGACACCCTTGCCGGATACGACTTTCACAAAGGCTGACGCTGCACGACTCTTAATTCAAGCGACCTACGGTCCTACCTTGGCACAAATTAATAGTGTACAAACGATGGGCGCAAATAATTGGATTTCTGCGCAATTTGCAACTCCCTCAATGGACACCCATTGGGACTACGTGGTGACTAGAAAAGGTCCTATTGGTTGCACGGTTTGTGATGCCAAGTACATCAATGCAACCATGGAGAGTTTTTGGACCCAAGCCGTTCGAGGCCCAGACCAGCTGCGTCAAAGGATGGTCTTTGCATTGAGTGAATTGTTTGTTGTTAGTACAGTTAATAGCGCTGTTTCGATTCAAGCCGACGCTCATGCCAGTTACCTGGACATGCTTTCCCGTAATGCGTTTGGCAATTTTCGAACTTTGCTTGAAGAAGTGTCGACGCACCCGACCATGGGCCTCTATCTATCGCACATGCAAAACCAAAAGGAAGATCCAACAACAGGACGCATTCCAGATGAAAATTATGCACGTGAAGTGATGCAGCTATTTAGCATCGGACTATGGCAACTCAATCCCGATGGGTCACGCAAAAAGCTTGCGAATGGAAGTGATATTCCGACTTTTGCTCAGGCTGACGTGATGGGATTGGCGAAAGTGTTTACTGGCTGGAGCTGGAGTGGTGCTGATAAGTCTTACAACGTGTGGAAAGGCTGGAGTGGCCAGCCTTTCAAGCCTCAAATGCAGAATTTCCCCCTGTTTCACTCTAGTAGCGAAAAGCGATTCTTAGGTGCTGTTGTGCCAGCTGGTAGTACCGGTGAACAAAGCATGAAGGTCGCGATGGATACACTTTTTAATCATCCGAACGTCGGTCCCTTTATTGGTAGCCAGTTGATCAAACGATTTGTCACCAGCAATCCTAGTCCAGCCTATATCGCCCGCGTAACGCAAGCGTTCAACAACACCAATGGTGTGCGGGGTGACATGAAGGCGGTGATTCGCGCTGTCTTAATGGATCCAGAAGCTCGCACAAATACGAAATTATCCGATCCGCAGTGGGGCAAGTTGCGCGAACCGATGATTCGCTTCGCAACTTGGCTGCGTGCGTTTGATGCGAAAACTTCAGGACGTGGTTATTTCTACTCGATCTGGAACCTCGAAGACCCAGTGTCTAGCGTTGGGCAGAATCCGCTGCGTGCGCCTAGCGTCTTTAACTGGTTTCGCCCAAGTTACGCGCCGCCTGGCGAGATCATGCGTCGCGGCTTGGTCGCTCCAGAGTTTCAAATTACCCACGAAACTACCGCCACAGGGTATGCCAACTTTGTGACTTGGATTGTCGAGCGTGGTTTTGGCTGGAATGACACCAACCTGAGTTCAGCTTATACCGCGGAGTTGGCACTGGCATCGAATCCACCAGCGCTGATGGATCACTTAAATCTTCTTTTGGTCGCCGGCCAAATGAGCGCCACCACACGAGACACCATTTTGACAGCAGTTAATGCGATACCTGCTACCAATCCTCGTGGTCGGGTATTCACCGCTGTGTCACTGGTGATGTTGTCACCAGACTTTATCGTACAGAAATAAGGATTTGCTATGAAATCACCTATCGACAATCAAGCGCGTCGTGAATTTCTTCGTCGTGCATCTTGGATCTCCGCAGCACCTTTTGCGAGCACACTCTTAGCCGCCGGGGCAGCGAGTGCCCAGACTAGCAACGACTATAAGGCATTGGTATGTATCGTATTAAACGGTGGCAATGATCAAAGTAATACCGTCATTCCGACAGGGAATGCTGAGTATGCGGCCTACGCAGCAGCGCGCGGCGAGTTGACCTTAGCACGAGATCAAATGTTGAACCTGACACCACAAGGCTATTCTGGACAAGGCTTAGCTTTGCACCGTTCTATGGGCGGACTAAAGACACTGTTCGATCAGGGGCGCGTGGCCTTACTCGCCAATGTCGGACCATTGGCGGTGCCGATCACCAAAGCGCAATGGAATAATGGTCGACCCAATGTCGCAGTGCCTGCTCAACTTACATCGCATTCGGATCAGCAATCAGCCTGGCAAACTGGATTACCTGATCGTGTCTCGCAAACAGGATGGCTCGGGCGGATCGGTGATTTGACGGCGTCTGCCTTTAATAGTGGTAGTGGCGTCTCGATTGCGATGTCCTTGGCAGGTAATAACATCATGCAAGCTGGCGAGTCGACGATTCAATACCAACTCACCGCGCAAGGTGCGGTGAAGGTGCGTTCTCTCTCTAGCCTCTATGGATCCGCTGCGGGTGCGACGGCTATCCGTCGCTTGATGACTGATCCACGCAACCACCTCTTTGAAAACGAGTTAGCGAAAGTTTCCAGTCGGGCTATTTCAAGTGAGTCACTAGTGACCAATGCACTTGCTGGTGTGAATCTGAATGTCGTTTTTCCAGCAACTTCGATTGGTTCACAGCTACAAATGGTGGCTCGCATGATTGCTGCGCGTGGCCCGCTTTCGCAACGACGCCAAATTTTTTACGTTGCCCAAGGTGGTTACGATTTTCACGACAATTTGCTCACGGGGCAAGCGACACTTCTGAAAGATCTTAGCGATGCGATGGCCGCCTTCTATGCTGCAACCGAATCAATCGGTGTAGCACAAAACGTCAGCTCTTTCACGGTGTCTGAGTTTGGGCGGGCTCTACAATCCAATGGTCGTGGATCTGATCATGGGTGGGGTGGGCACCAGTTCATTATGGGAGGTGCAGTGCAAGGAAATAGAGTCTATGGCAAGTTTCCAACCGTTGCCATTGGTGGACCAGAAGACGCAGGTCAAGGTCGCTTAATCCCCACTACCTCAGTCGATGAATATGCAGCGACGCTTGCTCGTTGGTTTGGTGTCAGTGATTCAAATATGTCTACGGTAGTGCCAAACCTTAACCGATTCGCCAATCCTAACTTGGGCTTCATGGCGTGATCAGTTAAGTTCCTTCAATAGTGTGCCGCTTGCGCCAGCAAAGCGGCGATTTTTTAGCATTTTGAGGAGACTGCAGACATTCACGCGACCACTTCCCAGTGGTAGATTGGACGTATCTTGAGATCATGTTTCGAGATGCGGAAGGTCTCTTCGATATGGCACAGTTGAATAAATGATAAATAACGGCACGAATCCTCAAGCGGTTTGTGCCGTTTTTTCTATCAAGCTTCAAATCAGGATTTATCCATTCAATTATGAATACTGATCATGCAGGTATGTGGATTGTAAATGCCTTCCAAGTAGTTGAAACTAGCATCCATCGATTCTCGGTTTTCTCTTTTAACTAATACTTTCAGGTTTGGACAAACAATGGCACAGAACAGCATACTATTTTCATCGGCTACCGAATTAGCTGAAAATATCAGATCAGGAAGACTCACTTCTTATGAAGTCGTGAAGGCCTTCTTTGAACAAATCGACAAGCACAATCACACCTACAATGCGGTGGTGACACTGGATAAAGCGGAGGCCTTAAAAAGAGCCAAAGAAGCTGATGTAGCCATATCAAAAGGCGAAAACTGGGGAAAGCTTCATGGTGTCCCGATCACCATCAAAGACAATTACCGAACAAAGGGAATTCGCACAAGCTCCGGACATAAACCTTTGGCGAATAATGTACCTGATCAAGATGCGGAAATTGTCAAATTGTTGAAAGCCGAAGGAGCAATCATTATCGGCAAAACCAATCTCTCGGTTCTGGCAATGGATATGCAATGCGACAATCCTATTTTTGGAAAAACCAATAATCCCTGGGATACCAGTAAAACCAGTGGAGGCAGCAGCGGTGGCTGTGCAACAGCCTTAGCGACTGGAATGACACCACTCAGTATTGGCAACGACTTGGCAGGGTCAATTCGAATTCCAGCATCCTACTGCGGACTTTACGGTTTCAAACCCTCGTTTGGCGCAGTCTCACTTCGTGGCGTACAGGGAAATCCTGAGGAACCAGTCAACGGTTTAAGATCTTTAGCCGTCGCCGGACCACTAGCAAGAAATATCGATGACTTAGAATTGGCGATGAGCATTCTGGCTCAAACGACCGCCGAGGATAGAAGACTGACTCCCTTATTCAAGAGCACAGACCCAATTCACATTCAGGATTTAAAAATAGCGTGGACTGATGAATTTGGTGGAGTGCCTGTTGACGATGACATTAAGCTGAAAATACGGGAAGCCATTTCTACTTTGGAAAAAGCAGGAGCGTCTGTAGTCAAAGTCTGTCCTGAAATTGATTTTCAATTGGCATGGAAAACATGGGGCAGTCTCGTTGGGATGCAAGGCGGATATAAAACACCAAACTTACTGAAGTGGCTGGGTTTGCCTTTCGTGAAAAACACACTCAAAAATGTTCCCATGCACCAAAACGTAGTGAAGCCAACTTCGGTTGAAAAATATATGGCCGCGATGAATATCCAGGACAAGATGATCAACATCATGGAAAATTTTCTGAATGTTTATGATGCTTTTATTTGTCCCGTCAGTGCGGTGACAGCCTTTAATCACCATGCACCTAGCAAGTCTTACGGAAATTTCAGCATCTATAACACGCCTTTAAAAGTCAGCGGTGTTGATATCCATTACTACATGGCGACACAAGCTTACACCACACCTTTTACGCTGACGGAAAGCCCGGTTTTATCGCTGCCGATAGGATTGAGTCAGCAACAGCTGCCGATTGGCATACAGCTAGTAGGGAAGAGAAATCAGGACTTTAGATTATTGGAAATAGGAAGAGTTTTAGGTAGATACCTTGAGCAACTTGAGTATCCTTTAAGTAAAAGTTAAAGCGGGTCTACGCGTAGTCATTGGCCGCAAGGAGAGCGCGTGATTGGACAGTCGTATTTTGGAGTATGAGTCTTAATTGGAAGTTAGTCTGGCATAGGAGTCTGTGATGGTGGCTATCGCCGAAAAGACGAGATCGCCACGAAGACCATGGATTTAACTGAGATAGTCATTGGCGATTTTCCGTCGATTTTCCTGTTAGTCAATTCTATAATTCTCATCATGCCGCTGCTAATGGTCATTCGTATAGAAGTTCTTTCGGAACTACGTAAGCATCGCCATTGAAACGCAACGTGTATCGCTTGCTACTCTTTGATGATGTCGTTTTGCAGTCATCCCCGTGACCTGGCTCACTATCTGAGTCAATTCTTTTTTCGGAAATCAAGAGATCCGCGTAGCCGTTGCTGCGCATTTTTCCTATGGAGACAGTTCGATAAATTTTGGTACTTGTACCGGTGCAGTGGTCATCAGGCGTTTTAAATTCAAAGTCACCGGAAGAAGATTTCTGAGCTAGGATCAGGTTTTTCAAAACACTTTTAATGACTTGGCCTTCAGCGACATATAAATTAATTGTATGGGCATTAAACGAATAAGAGTGAGAGTTACTGGAAAAATATGCCCCTATTCCAATCGCTCTTATTTGAGACGTCAGTTGGTATTTGCCAGCCTCGATGTTGATTCCATTTAACGCAACAGCATTTGATATGAGCTGTTTTTTTTGAAGTTTCCTTTTGATAATTGTGCCGTTATCGCTTCTAACCAACAGCACATCGATGTCAAAAAGTTGTTCTTCTAACTTATCTGTCGACGTAGGATTAGCGAATGCAACAACACTAAAATTTTTATCTGTCGGTAAAACTTTACAAGCATTGAAATTTTTACGTCCATCGTCTGCGTTCCAAGGATATTTTAAGTCGATGCTTAATTTTTCAACTATCGCATCACAATTAGCCAAGGATGGATGTGCAATGGCTAACATGCAAAGCAGCATTGTGACTTTTCCAGCGCGTCGAATAGAACAGACAGAGAGAGAGCGAAAAGGCTTCATAATTTATGCTTAACGTCGCGTTAACCAGCGTGCAACAGTCGCCGCGGAGCGGCAGTTTTATGGTTGATCGTCCGAGTTGAACAACCAGTTAAATATTCATGCTTCATGGAAGATCCGAGAAAAATGTTGCTATATCGTAGTTTGCAATTTGTCGTGCCAAACTGAGAGGCGATACTCCATAATTATTCGCTTTCAATGGGTCGGCACCAGCTTCCCTAAGATATTGTATCAACTCGCCATTCCCTTTTGAACTAAATACCGCTCTGGAAAGTGGTGTATTTCCATTCAAGTCCGTCGAGTCAACTTCAGCGCCTGCTTCGACTAACAGTGCAACAATTGATTGAACGTTCGATTGTGTAGCAAAGTGTAATGGTGACCATCCGTTATCATCTTTTGCCTTTGGGTCTGCGCCCTCATTTAAAAGTCGAAGGATTTCTTCTTTGTTGGCATCCGCAGCTGCGTAGTGCAAAGGTGTTCGACCGAGGCTATCAACACCTGGACGAGTGGTCTGTTTTGGTTTTCTGTTCGCCATATCTGGTTATATTTAACGTTTTAGTTGTGTCGCTGCGCAGTCGTCCGAAACGAACGACAAACTATATGATTTGTGCATCGAAATATCCATCTCTAGCCACACCGATAGCTTCAAAATATTTTCCGTTTTCGTCGCTTTCATTTTCAGGCAGAGTGCCCCGCCAAAGACTGATTTGCAATTTCGGATAAATATAGCCATATCCTGCTTCCGCATCCTTTTCTTGCAACTCGCTATATTTCGATATCAGAGCAACAGCTTCGATAGCCGTGATTTTATGAAGATTCTGTCCATCAAAATCTGCGATAAATTTTTCAGATCGAGCCATTTCAATAAATTCAACGGTTCCTGCGTCGTCGAAATCTATCATCAATCCTGATAGAAAGCATTCACGATTTCCGTTTCTGTATTCAGGTTTGCCGAGAGCATCATACACATTAGCACGCGCCATGTTGAACTCAACTGGGCCAACGCCAACGAGAGGCCGAATTACAAATTTCATCGCCTAGCTTCCTTACATATAACTGTGTAATTAATAGGCAGCTTCGCTAGGTCACAACCCAGCATGCCCGTAAATTCTGATTCTAAAAAATACGCTAGAGTGGCGTAAGCATTAATTCTGCGATGTGTGCATTGCCATTTCACGTAGTAACAAACCGAGTGTGAATTGCAGCAGTGCTAACAAATTTAATAATAGCAATTATTTGCCTGTGTTGGAAAGCTACTTCAATGAATAGCGACTCCCTAGTTCGCCTCATTCAGCCATCTTCTTGAGTTCCGTCGCCAAAAAATCAAACACACTACGAATGCGCTTGCTGCTTTTTAGCTCTCTATGGCTGGTGAGCCATATCGGCAGGTCCGGCATGTTTTGTTCTGGTAAAACGGCGATCAAATTGCTTTCTCTTATTGCTAACCAGCGCATGGCGATGCCGACGCCGACGCCACTGAGTAAGGCTTGCCAGTTGACCAGATGGCTGTCCGAGCGAAACTCAAAAAAGCTTTTGTCGATATGGATACCTGCTGCGCGAAACCCGGCAATCAACTGATCTGACTGATCTAAACCTATCCAACGGAATTTTGACAAGGCATTGAGGTCTAGCGATGTGGCAGCGACCGAGGTGTCTGCGTTTGGCTGTTTGCTTGAAAAGTCATTTGTTGCGGGTGTTGTCGTCAAGCTGGCGAGATAGTCTTTGTGCGCATAAAAGCCGATAGGCCAGTTACCCAAATGACGGGCGATTAGGGCACTTTGCGTTGGGCGTACCATGCGAATCGCGATGTCGGCTTCGCGTTCGAGCAAATTACTGATTTGATTGCTGGCCACCACTTCGATTTGAATCTCGGGGTGCTGTATCGCTAGTTGTCGTATTAGATCGGGTAACACGAATGCCGCCACTATCTCGGTAGCGGTAATGCGCACAGTGCCTTGCAGGTCGGTATCGTGCGATGCGGCAGCTATGCCAAGGCTACGAGCCGCCGCCATCATGTGGCGAGCTGGCTCGACCAAGTTCTCGCCGGTTTCCGTTAGTTGCAGGCCGCGGGCAACCCGTTCAAATAGGGGCGCGCCGACGGTCTTTTCGAGCTCGGCGATCTGGCGCGACAAGGTGGGCTGGCTCAGTCCCATGGTCGTTGCCGCACGGGTTAAAGAGCCTTGTTCGACCACCGCCACAAAGCTGCGGATGAGATTCCAATCGGTCTGACTTGGGTTGAATTGAATTTGCGACATGGTGGTTTCCTAATATTCAGGAATGAATACCATACCTCAACATATGTCGATTGTAAATGCGTCGCCTCGATGCACAGATAGGCGACGGTTTTGTCAATACCTAAAATGGTTTGAAGCGCTTACATTAAGTCGTGGGCGTCCTGCCGTTCACATCGATTTTCAACCGTTCACCACGTCAAACTCCCACTCACATAATTCGCATGGCTTGCGAAATGGCCTTCTTCTATTCTATGACCTGGTAGTGAGGTTTCGTGAAGTATCGCCTAACCTCCTTTGACAATTTCAGCCAGGAGTGAGCGCCATGTTATCCATTAAAAATCTCAATAAAACTTATGCCAATGGCGTACATGCCATCAACCAAATTAGCTTGGACATTCCTAAGGGTTTGTTTGGCTTACTCGGGCCGAATGGTGCGGGTAAATCATCCTTGATGCGCACGATCGCGACATTGCAGGATCCAGACAGCGGCAGTATTCACTTTAATAGTGTCGATGTCCTGAACGATAAAGATGCATTGCGACGCCAATTGGGTTATTTGCCGCAGGACTTCGGTGTCTATCCAAAAGTGAGCGCCGTCGATTTGCTGAACCACTTTGCCGTGCTCAAAGGTTTAACCAAACGCGCGGAGCGCAAAGAAATGGTGGAAGCCTTGTTGCAGATGACGAATCTATGGGAAGCCCGTAAGCGTGGCGTGGGGACCTACTCTGGTGGTATGCGTCAACGCTTTGGCATTGCGCAAGCCTTGCTCGGCGCGCCCAAATTGGTGATCGTCGATGAACCAACTGCTGGCCTCGATCCTGATGAGCGTAATCGCTTTCTCAATCTCCTCGCAAAGATAGGCGAAGAGGTTGTGGTGATCTTATCGACCCATATCGTGGCCGATGTGACGGATCTTTGTCCTCGCATGGCGATGATAGGTAAAGGCCAGGTGCTAGTGAGTGGAGAACCGAAGAGCGCGATTTCTGAACTGAATCATCTGGTGTGGCGTCGCAGCGTGAGTGAAGCCGCCTTAGCGGACTTTGAAAAGCGCTTTACGGTGTTGTCGACCCGCTTGGTCGGTGGTAAGTCCGTCATCAATATCTTTTCCGACACCCAGCCTGATGATGGCTTCATTCAGGTTGCGCCTGATTTAGAAGATGTCTATTTCCTGCAATTGCGCAGTATGCAAACGCGTTTAGCGGCTTAAGCCACTTAAGTCAACTAAGCCTAAATTAAGGAGTTTGCTAGGTGGTTAGAATTTTTTAAATTTGATGTGCGCTATCAACTGCGCCAGTGGATGTTGTGGATTACGACCGTCCCCATGATGGTCATCGCGTTTATCAGCGCCGGCAGTGATGGTGCTCGGATTGGCGGTGCGATCGGGAATATCCATTTGAATGCACCAATGGTGATTGCAAATCAGCTCGGTATTCTGAGTATTGTTGCGATGTTCTTGGTGACGGTATTTATCGCCGGTACGGTACTGCGCGATCAAGAGGTGGGCATTGCCGATCTTTTGTTTGCGACACCGATGCGGAAAGTCGATTACCTGCTTGGTCGTTTTTTGGCTGGGTTCTTGGTTTGCTTGGTGATTTTCGCTTTGGTTGTGCTGGCGATGTTGATAGGTTCTACGATGTCCTATGTCGACCCTGAGCGTTTGAGTAAATTTAGTGTGGCACCTTATCTCTTTAGCTTCTTCGTCTTCATCGTGCCGAACTTGTTATTTGTGTCGGCCTTGTTAATGTTGTTGGCCGCGACTACGCGTTCGCTCATTTTGGTATATGTCGGTGTTTTGGGTTTTATGGTGTTGTGGGCGATAGCGGGTGCCTTGCGTAGTTTTCCCGGTGCGGAAAATGTAGCGGTGATGCTCGACCCGTTCGGCGTACGTGCATTGGCGGAAATGACCAAGTATTTCACGAGCGAGGAAGCGAATAATCTGGTTCCTAGTTTTAGCGGCATCTTGCTGTTCAATCGTGTGCTGTGGTCGTGCGTCTCTTTAGCTTTGTTTGCAGCGACTGTGGCCT
>JAYVHZ010000089.1:0-18332 GCA_043770645.1 Undibacterium sp.
GCTGTGCCAAATAAATCGGTAGAACCGAAATCATGACTAGAAGGGTGGACTTCAGGCAGCAACTGGCGTGGGATGTCAAATAGGTCTAAGAGCTCAGCATCCCATTGTTGCGTGTGAATATTCCATAGCATCGTGCGTGAAGAATTAGTCACATCAGTGACATGACGGGTTTGTCCGCTGAGTTGATAGGCTAGCCAACTATCCACGGTACCAAAGGCGAGTTCCCCTCGTTCGGCGAGCGATCGTGCCTCGGGTACATGGCGCAATATCCAGGCGATTTTGCTTGCCGAAAAATACGGATCAAGCAGCAAACCTGTTTTTTCTTGTATGGTTTTGCCATAGCCTTGCTGCCGCAAATCGTCGCACCAGTCCGCGGTACGACGATCTTGCCAGACAATCGCGCGGCAAATTGGTTGTCCCGTTTTGCGATGCCAGACTACTGTCGTTTCACGTTGATTGGTGATGCCAATCGCAGCGATATCTTGTGCCTGAATGCCAGATTTGTTAAGCACCTGATGAATGGTGGCGAGCTGGCTTTGCCAGATTTCCATCGCATCATGTTCTACCCAACCCGGTAGTGGAAAATGTTGCGTGAATTCTTGTTGAGCTGATGAAATTAGATTGCCGAGATGATCAAATAGGATAGAACGTGAACTGGAGGTACCTTGATCAAGTGCGAGTAAGTAAGCCATGTTTGCGCTCCATTCGATTTGTGTTCAATTATTCCACGGTATTTGACTGCTCCAGACTTCACCGCCGAATATATCGATTTGGGTCAGATATAAACGGCAATCAAGTTCGTACTGATGATAGTTCGGTTCCATATAGGAGCACAGCTGATAAAAGGCTTTGTCATGCGCTTTTTCTTTTAAGTGGGCGAGCTCGTGAACCGTGATCATTTTGAGAAATTCCTCGGGTACCGATTTGAATAAACTGGCGATACGGATTTCATTTTTGGTTTTGAGCTTACTGCCTTGCACCCGGGAGACATAAGTGTGTGTACCGAGTGCGTTTTTGATTACATGGAGTTTATTGTCATAGACAACTTTACTGATCTGGTCGCCATTGCGCAGCGAGGCATTCTTTAAATCTTGTACATATTGGTACAGCGCTTTATCGGTGCGTATGGCGTGGGTTTGTGGGTACTTTTTACGCAGATGTGACGCCAGTTGATCGCTGGCGATTAACTGCCTAACCTGGGCTTGTAAGTGCTCAGGATAGGCGGTTAAATAAGTCAGTTTATTCGATTCTGAATTCACGTTATTTTTTTAAGACGCTGACTTTTAACAAACGCACTTCAAATATCAAATCAGAATTGGCTGGAATCAAACCATTACCCACTTCACGTGCGCCGTAAGCAAGTGCCGCTGGAATAATCAAAGTACGCTTACCGCCGACTTTCATGCCTTGTACGCCCAGATCCCAACCACGAATGACTTCACCGCCATTGATGGTAAAACTAAATGGCTCGCGTTTGACTGAACTATCAAATTGTTTGCCTTTTTGCCCTTTGGCTTTTGGATCGCGCAACCAGCCTGTGTAATGTACCGTGACGGTGTTGCCGCTCTTGGCTTCATCGCCTTTGCCTAACTTGTTATCGATTTTTTCGACCTCTGGCATTTTGATCACATCGAGTAATTCGATATCGAAAATCAAATCGGCATCTGGTGGAATCACTCCCCTACCTGCGCCGCGTGAGCCATAAGCGAGGGTGGATGGAATTATCAGTGTACGCTTACCACCGACTTTCATACCTGGCACACCTTGTTCCCAACCACGAATGACGCGACCTTCGCCGAGATTAAAGTTAAACGGAGCACGTCCGACCGAGCTGTCGAAAGCTTTGCCGCGTTGGTTTTCTGCTTGTGGATCACGCAGCCATCCGGTGTAATTGACGGAGACAGTTTTACCCGTAACTGCTTCGTTGCCAGTGCCGATTACGGTGTCGATTTTTTCTAGAACTGGTGGTGTAGGTACGGGAACTGTTGCTGCAACTTCTTGACTCACCGATGCACTACTGGCGCTTGCTGAGGCTGCATTGGCCGTGCTTTCTTGCTGCGTTTTTTGTTCGACTTTTTGTTCCGTCTTTTGCTCTGTTTTTTGTTCTTGGGCTTGCAGATGGCTGATGCAAAGATTTGATGCGAGGGCGATGCTAATTAAGAGCGGTGCTTTCATAGGGTTGATTTCCTTTTTATTTTGAAGAACTTAGTTTGAATTAATCTAGCTTAGGAGCGTTTAAGCTTGGCTTCAAACGCGATATCGAGTTTGCTAGCTTTGCGCGGTGCTTCTTTTTTGAAGTCGTTGACGAAGCGGACAAATTCATCGATTTCCAAAGGTGGGCACAGTTTCTCCTGGGTATCTGGATCATGTCCGAGCACCAGATAAAAATGCCCGCTAGCTGTAGTCACCATTGAGTAGGGCGCGTTGTTGCTGCGTTGTTGTAAGCGCAGTACGACATTACTGGCTTTGGTTGAACGTGCCATGAAAACTTTCAAGTGAAAACAGGGTTGAATAATCTGAATCGGCGATGAGTGCTGGTATCGCGATGCTGCTACATGATAATCTAGACGCTTGCTTTAGAGAATAGCAGAAGGGTAATCATGTCTATCATTTCACATTACATCAATGGCCTTGTCGTAACACTGGCAGATGCGCGTCGTCAAGCGGTGTTTAATCCAGCTAGTGGCTTGGAGATTGCGCAAGTCGAATTTGCAGATCAACAGCTAGTGGATCAAGCGGTTGCATCAGCCAAAGCAGCGTGGCCAGCGTGGTCAGAAACTGCCCCTTTACGTCGGGCGCGGGTGATGTTTAAGTTCAAAGAGCTGCTGGAACAACATCAAGAAAAACTCGCCGCGATGATTACGCGTGAGCATGGCAAGATTTTTTCTGATGCGATGGGTGAAGTCACTCGTGGTATCGAGGTGGTGGAGTTTGCCTGTGGATTGCCGCAGCTTTTAAAAACCCAATTTTCCGACAATATCGGTGGCGGCATTGATAACTGGAATATCCGTCAATCGCTGGGAGTCACCGTTGGCATCACGCCATTTAATTTTCCTTTCATGGTACCGATGTGGATGGCGCCGCTGGCGATTGCTTGCGGCAATAGCTTTATTCTCAAACCATCAGAACGCGATCCTTCTGCGTCCTTATTGATTGCAGATTTGTTCCAACAAGCAGGTTTACCAGATGGTGTTTTTAACGTGGTGCATGGAGATAAAGTCGCGGTTGATGCTTTGTTGGCGCATCCTGATGTCGCTGCGGTTTCGTTCGTTGGATCAACACCCATTGCGGAGTATATCCATACCGAAGCTAGTCGCTTAGGCAAGCGCGTACAAGCCCTTGGCGGTGCCAAAAATCATTTGGTGGTAATGCCAGATGCGAACTTGGATCAAGCGGTGGATGCCTTGATTGGTGCTGCTTATGGATCAGCGGGCGAGCGTTGTATGGCGATCTCGGTCGCTGTTGCGGTGGGTGAAATAGCAGATGCTTTGGTCGCCAAATTAAAGCCGCGCGTTGGGGCTTTGAAAGTCGGTGATGGGATGGCTGCGGATGTTGAGATGGGACCTGTGATCAGCGCCGCACATAAAGCAAAGATAGAGAGCTTGATTGCGAGTGGGGTTGAGCAAGGCGCGCATCTAATCGTTGATGGACGTGGCTTGCAAGTCGCTGGCCATGAACAAGGCTATTTTATCGGTGGTTCATTATTTGATCATGTGCAAGAGGGCATGCGGATTCATAGTGAAGAGATTTTTGGCCCAGTCTTGTGCGTGATTCGAGTGCCTGATTTTAGCGCTGCGCTCGATCTGATTAACCGCCATGAGTTTGGAAATGGCGTGTCGTTATACACAGCCGACGGCAATACGGCGCGGGAATTTTCTCGTCGAGTGCAGGTCGGTATGGTCGGTATCAATGTGCCGATTCCGGTACCGATGGCATGGCATTCATTTGGCGGCTGGAAGCGATCTTTGTTTGGGGATATGCATGCCTATGGCGAAGAAGGAATTCGCTTTTATACGCGCTATAAATCGATTATGCAGCGTTGGCCAGATAGTATTGTGAAGGGGGCGGAGTTTACGATGCCGGTGGCGAAGTAATTTATATTTGTATTTGCATGCAAAAAAAAACCAGAACGACGAGAGTGATGTTCATCGCTCTGGTTTGAAGCACTAACTGAACTTAGCAAGCCCTGTAATTACCAGGATTAACTTCTAACATTTTGGTGATTTTCAAATAGTTTTTAATCCGCATCTGCTGCTGCTTGTAGCCGATATTATCGACAGGTTTCGAGCACTCGAGAGCGCCATTAATGCTGCGTACTGTCTCACCAAATCCCAAGTTTTGTTTCATCGCGACGTGACTTGGCAGTGGGCCTGAACCTTTAATTTCCATCCAATACCATAGCGCTGTTTTCCATGCTACGGCTGGATCACGTGAAACCATGTCAGGATCGTTCAAGAGATCCAATCCCAGTGCTTCACCTGCCAGCGCATAATTAAAATTCCAGCTCAATTGAATCGGTCCACGGCCAAAGTATTGTTTACCAGGCGCGCAAGGGACACCTTGTTTATCGTTGCAATAATGATCGTGTACGCTTTTGTCCAGTTCATTGATCGCTTGTAGCTCTATCGACTCATGCATGATGTTGGCTAGAAAAGCGGCGATCTCGCGTTTGTTTTCTACTTGGCTACCGAAGTTGCCAAACTCTGGATACGCCTTAATTGCTTCTTGCAAACCTGCAAAGGTGTAGAACGGAATGCGTTTTGGGAATAACTGTTCGAATTGGGCTTCTGTGATCATGAAGCCATTTGCCTTTTCCGGCGTTGCTGGACTACTTTGGCACGCAGATAAAGCTATGGCAAAAATGGCGACGCTAATGCTCGAAAGGTAACTCATCTTATCTTTGACTTTCTAACTGATGTTGATAATCGATTTGAAAACAGGCGCGATTAGCTTAATCAAAGATTTATCGGAAAGCAAAGAAGTGGTATTGAACTATGAAAAAATATTCAAATAGGTGAAAAAAATGGCGAACCGAAGTTCGCCATTTTTAGATAAAGAACTAATCAGATTAGAACTTGATCGTTGCACCTACACTGAAATAACGACCAACCGCATCGTAGAATTGTGGGAAGGTGTTACCGCTGTTAGTACCTGTAGAACCAATAGTCGAACCAACAACTGGAGGCAATTTGTTGGCCGCATTGTTAATACTTAAGTTCAAACGGATGTTTTTGTTGAAGTTCCAAACAGCGCTTAGATCGACATAGTTAAATGCGTCGATTTTTGCGTAAGCTGGCAAGAAAGTCGTGCCACCTGGTTCTTCCATCACGCCACTAACACGACGCCAGTTGTAGCCAAATACAAATTCACCAACAGTCCATGATGCGCGTTGGTTAAATTTGTTTTTGTATGTTGGACCGCCGCAAGCAACAGAGTAGTAGCCTAAACAATCGCGATCAATTGATGCTGGTGTAGGTTGAGCGTGATATGACGTTGTTTTGTTCATGTCAAAGCCTAAATCTATACGACCAGCTTTTGCATCAAAACCTAGGACTGTCATAGGCATTTGGTACTTGACGCTCAAATCATAGCCTGCTGTACTTTGCGTGCCTAAGTTTGATGAGCCAGTTACTACACCTTTAGAATCAACACCGTTGAAGCTACCATTGGCAGTGCTACGACCTATCAATGCGCAAGATGCATTCATTGTTAAGCTAGGATTGAACTTGGTTGAGTAGCAACCATCCAGGACGTCAGTTGTTGTTGGAGAAGAGATCGCTTTGGTGATATCGATTTTGTAGTAATCGAGGCTGATTGCCAATTTTGGCAATGGTTCGATCACGAAACCGATAGTCTTGGTTTTCGCTTCTTCAGGTCCGAGGTTAGGGTTACCACCAGTTTGGCGGTTAATTTGACCAGCAGATGGTTTATCTAACGAGCCGATAACACTAGTTGGAACACCAGTTAAACGGCACAAGTTGGACAAAGTACCTGCCTTGTTAGCGTCTGCTGCATTGATCAAATTCAATTGGCATGGATCTGTTGCCAGATTGCTCAAACCAGTTGTTTGTGGTGCGAACAATTCATTAACGTTAGGTGCACGTGTCGCCATCTGAACCATACCGCGGAAACGGATGGATTTGACTGGTTCCCACTCACCACCGTATTTGTAGCTACCGTAGTCTTGTGAGTTTTGCGCTGTTTCAAATTTCGTCTGGCGATAGCCCAATTCCATGTTCAAAGTACGTACAAATGGCAAATCTTTGATCAAAGGAACTAATGCTTCAACAGCATATTCTTTCAGCTTGAATGTACCAGTACGGTCTGGTGTAGGGGCACCAGTGCCGAGTACTTCACCTTGCAACTGAGAAGCCGCATCTGATTTTGTGTAAGCAGTGACCTTACGTTGTTCAGAGCTGACCGCTACTTGAATTGGCTGCTTCGCCCATGGGCTACGGATGTTGCCCAAGTCACCAGTAGTGGATACCGCTGCAACATCTTGCTCAACACCTTGCATCAAGATCGCACTTTGGTTAATGAAGCCTACTTGTGCTGGCGTGATCGAACCTGCTGCACCCCATACGTTCAAAGGTACGCAACCGTTGGATGCATCAACGCACTTACCAACTGCGACAGAATTCAACGCTTGTTTAACTTTGGACAATGAACCCCAGTTCTTACGAATTTGAGTTTGATCCGCTGTACCACGGCTCCAGTAGGCATCATAGCTCCAAGAACCGGCGAGTTCACCCTTAGTACCTAAAGTGTATTGCAATGTTTTGTTATCAAAATCATTGAAACGTGGACCCAACTCGGTGATACGACGACCGATAGTCAGTGGAACGATAGTTGAGTTACCTACTACGCAATCAGCAGCAGCGATACCACGACGTTGACACAATTGTTCGCGCGCACCTGCTGGAATGAATGGATTGCCGATAGGAACATTGAATGTGTTGTTGAACGTGCCTGACTCAGCCAAAGTGGAAGCTACTTTACTCGCTGTGTAAAACATTTCACCATAGACTTCAAAATTATCGTTAATTTTGTAGTTAGCTAATGAGGTAGCTTGTGAACGATCCAAACCAGTAACGTAATAATTCAGTGGGTTAAAGTTGTACAAACTCACTGGTTGCACTAATTTGCCCGTGGCTGGATCAATTTGCCAGGCGCCAGCTAATACGTCTGTACCACCAGTGCCCTTTGTCGTTGACATTGCTGCTGGTACTGTTGTACCAGAACCGTCAGGTGCGCCAGAGATTGAGTTCAATGCACTGAGACCGTAGGAGCGAGCACCTTGAGTTAATGGGTCAGATTTCGTGCGACCTAAACTCAAGACCACATTGCCACGGCCTTCATCGAGGCTAGCACCCATCGTAATATCAGTGCGATAGCGTTTCGCATCGTTCTTACTGGTCGATCCATAGGAAGAATTGACTTCAAAACCTTGGAAATTCTTTTTCAAGTTAAAGTTGGCAACACCAGAAACCGCATCGGCACCGTACACCACGGATGCACCACCAGTAACTAAATCAACGCGGCTTAATAAAGCGATAGGGATAGAGTTGGTATCAACTGTACCGCCCAAATCGTAAGGAACGATACGGCGACCGTTAACCAGAACTAGAGTACGGTTGGAACCTAAACCGCGCAAGTCAATCGTTGCTGCACCACCTGAACCATTGTTAGTACCTGGACCGATCGCTGGTACCGCTGCTGGTAAGCCTTTGAAAAATTCTTCGACGGCGACTGGCTGGGAAGATTTGATTTCTTCTGCAGTGATCGAGCCGATCGGACTGTTGGATGTTGTTCCTGGCGAAGTGATACGGGTACCGGTAACAACAACTGTTTCAATTTTCTTGTCTTGTGCCACTGCTGGTAGCGCCATAACCCCCATGCTCGCTACTACACCACCTGTAAACATCAATCGCATGGATCGCGATAAGATCTTTTCAATCATTTAATACTCCTTGTGGATATGATGATTTTTCTGAGAAATTACACCATTGTTGGTAAGTTTGAGATTTACTGCTTCCCTCTTTTTTCTTTTTGAGCACGTCTTTACTGCGTGTCCTTTGTTTGCAACATTTTGTAACAGTTGATGCAATCGTGCATGAGAACATTTTCTCCCTGTGTGTGTCAATTAATGTTACTGGTTTGTTTGAGTGATACAACAGAGTTTTACTTATAATAAAAACACTGTTGTATTTATAGTTAAATTAAGGTAAATAAATTGGCTTCTCCCCCGCTTTCGTAAAAGAAGCTTGTTATTCTTGTTTGTGGTTTTAAAGTATTTTGAATGGGTATTTAATAGTGTTTTTTGTTCTGTTTTAAGCTCCTCCCTTCTACTTTGCTTAGTGTCCTGTTTGCTTGTTTTGTATTGGAATGTTGTGGCTGATTATGTTTTGTTAGGAATTGCGGCTTTTCTAGCCGGATTTGTGGATGCTGTTGTTGGTGGCGGTGGACTGATTCAATTGCCTGCCCTTTTTTCCGTTTTCCCGACATCGGCGCCCGCTAGCTTGCTTGGCACCAGTAAATTCGCGGGAGTTTGGGGAACATCAGTTGCTGCGATTAATTATGTTAAGGCTGTACGTTTGCCATGGGTCGTTGTTATTCCCGCTGGCTTTGTTGCGTTTGCTTTTTCTTTTGCTGGTGCGATAACTGTCACGTATGTTCCGCCCACGTATTTGCGTAAAGCGTTGCCCTTTGTTTTGGTGGCTATTGCGATTTATACCTTTTGGAAGAAGGATTTTGGAGTTCATACAGTGGCGCGCCATTCCGGGCGTAAGGAGATGTTGTTGGCGTTATTGGTTGGTGCCCTGATTGGGTTTTATGATGGGTTTTTCGGCCCTGGTACCGGGAGCTTTTTTATTTTTATATTTGTGCGTTTTTTCGGGTATGACTTTTTGCGGGCCTCGGCTTCTGCTAAAGTGCTGAATGTGGCTTGCAATGCGGCAGCTTTATTATGGTTTGGATATAGCGGCCATGTGATGTGGTTTTTGGGCTTAGGGATGGCTGTATGTGGTGTGGCAGGAGCTATTGTTGGAAGTCGCATGGCCATCAAGCACGGTAGTGAGTTTGTGCGTTCTTTGTTTCTGGTGGTTGTTAGTTTGTTAGTGATGAAGACTTCGTATGATGCTTTTCTTAAATAGATTTGTTTCACGTGGAACAAATTAACAATTACTAGTTGGGGAAAATTTTGAATCAGTCCAAGGATAAAATTTTTCGACGCACGGAATCAGGCGAGGCGGAGATTCGTGATCCTGGTCAGTCGTTGAGTAATGCGGAGCGAATGATTTTGTTGTTTATTGTCGGTGAAAAAAAATATGCTGACTTGAAACGTGAGTTCGAAAAAGATGAGTCCACAGAATTTGAGCTTAATTTTTCTGCTTTGTTAGATAAGGGACTTGTCGTTGAGAGGCTAGACTCATCATCGTTTAATAATTCGGATCTAATGACCTCGCAGATAGAAAAATTTGGATCCGAAGAATTTTTTTCCTCTTCAATGGATCCTTTGAATAGCGGTTCTGGTTTGGTAGTGGATACACGTTCCAATTCTATGCGCTCGGTGAATTTGAAAAAGAAGAAGCCGGAGAGCGTTTATGATGTCGACATTCCTTTGTCTCTTGAGTTGGATGCTAATTTGCGATTGAAGAAATCGAAGCGTAGTAATAAGCTGGTGCAAGTATTTCCAGATCCGGCTGTGCCTAAAAAACGTAGGCGTTCCAAGCGACCGAAGGCGCCACCCGTGAGTAAGTGGCAAATGTGGGTTTTTGGTGGATTGACGGTTTTCGGTATTTTGATGATATTGATTGCCTTGTTGATTAAGTTGTAAAACTGTTTCACGTGAAACGTCTAGTCGGCTTTTTTCATTCTTTCTAGATTGATTTAGGTATTTGCGAGGCAAAAAGCAACTATAATCGTGCCTCGTATTAGTTTGACTGTATCGTCACCAAGTAATTCCTCCTAGAGCTATCCACATGTTTTATCCAAATGAATTCGATGTCATCGTCGTAGGCGGTGGTCATGCCGGTACAGAAGCCGCTTTGGCTTCCGCACGCATGGGCCAAAAAACCCTATTGTTGACCCATAATATTGAGACCTTAGGACAGATGTCTTGCAATCCATCAATCGGTGGAATTGGTAAAGGGCACTTGGTCAAAGAGGTCGATGCCATGGGCGGTGCGATGGCGATTGCGACGGATGAGGCTGGCATACAATTCCGGATTTTGAACTCGTCTAAAGGGCCTGCAGTACGGGCAACCCGAGCTCAAGCTGATAGGATTTTGTACAAGCAAGCGATCCGTAGCCGTCTTGAAAACCAGGAAAACCTCTGGATTTTCCAGCAAGCCGTTGATGATTTATTGGTTGAAGGCGATAGAGTGGTTGGCGCTGTGACGCAAGTTGGTTTGAAATTTAAAGCGCGTGCAGTAGTGCTAACGGCAGGTACTTTTCTCGATGGGAAGATTCATGTTGGCTTAAATAGTTACTCTGCTGGTCGTGCCGGTGATCCTCCTGCGATCTCTTTGTCTAGTCGGTTGAAAGAATTGGCACTACCGCAAGGGCGTTTGAAGACGGGTACGCCGCCGCGTATCGATGGTCGTAGCATCGATTTTTCCCAAATGGAAGAGCAACCGGGCGATCTCGATTCTCTCCCTGTGTTCTCAGTGATGGGTAATGTCGCTATGCATCCGCGCCAAGTGCCATGCTGGATTACGCATACGAACGCCAAAACACATGACATTATCCGCGCTGGCTTAGATCGTAGTCCGATGTACACCGGAGTGATCGAAGGGGTTGGGCCTCGCTATTGCCCATCAATCGAAGACAAGATTCATCGTTTCTCCGGCAAGGATTCGCATCAAATTTTCCTTGAGCCAGAAGGCTTGACCACGAATGAATTCTATCCAAACGGTATCTCGACTAGCTTGCCATTTGATGTGCAACTGGAGCTAGTGCGTTCCATGCGTGGTATGGAAAACGCTTATATTTTGCGTCCCGGCTATGCGATTGAATACGATTACTTTGATCCGCGCGGATTAAAAACATCCTTGGAAACACGTTCTATCCAAGGTTTGTTCTTCGCTGGACAAATCAATGGTACGACTGGATACGAAGAAGCTGCGGCGCAAGGTATGCTGGCAGGTCTGAATGCCGCATTGCAAACGCAGGGCAAAGAGGCCTGGGTACCACGTCGTGATGAGGCTTATCTGGGCGTATTGGTCGATGATCTCGTGACTAAAGGCGTGCAAGAACCTTACCGTATGTTCACCAGTCGTGCCGAATTCCGCCTCAGTTTGCGTGAAGATAATGCCGACATGCGTCTAACAGAAATCGGTCGTAAGCTTGGTTGCGTCAGCGATAAGCAATGGCAATTGTTTGAAGAAAAGCGTGAGGCGGTTTCACGTGAAATGGAAAGATTGAAATCAACTTGGGTTAATCCACGCATTGTTGATGATGCCGAAGCCGAGCGCGTCGTCGGCAAAGCATTGGAGCGTGAATATTCATTGGCGGATTTATTGCGCCGACCGCAGGTTACTTACGATCATTTGATGACGCTCAAAGGCAAAGAAGGGCAATCATTAGCGGGCGAAAATATTATCGATCCTGCCGTCAAAGAGCAGATAGAAATTCAAATCAAATATTCCGGTTATATCGGACGTCAGGCCAAAGAGGTAGAACGTCAGGCGCATTATGAGAATCTGAAAATGCCAAGCGACTTTGATTATTTGGAAGTGAATGGCTTATCAATTGAAGTGAAGCAAAAGCTGAATGCGCAAAGACCCGAAACTTTGGGGCAGTGTGGCCGGATATCTGGCGTGACACCTGCAGCTTTATCTTTGTTACTGGTACATCTGAAAAAACGTGGTTTTAAAGGTTTTGCCAATGCAGCACCTGCCAATGATGAAGAGCTGAATGCCAAAGTGGTGGGTGAATAAACTATGAGTCGATTTGATAAAGAAGCTCTGGGAAATGAGCTTAGAGAAGGTATTGCGTCCTTAGGCCTGCCGCTGAATGAAGATCAAGTCGAAAAAATGCTGACTTACTTGGCTTTATTGATTAAGTGGAATTCGGTCTATAACCTAACTTCGATCCGTGATCCGCTTGACATGGTCAAACAGCATTTGCTCGACTCTTTGTCGGCGGTGCATGCATTTACCCAAGCGAAGAATATTCTTGATGTCGGTTCTGGTGG
Source organism: Undibacterium sp. (assembly GCA_043770645.1). Taxonomy (GTDB): domain Bacteria; phylum Pseudomonadota; class Gammaproteobacteria; order Burkholderiales; family Burkholderiaceae_D; genus Undibacterium. The sequence continues at coordinate 12,197 of JAYVHZ010000089.1, forward strand.
CGGATTACCAGGTATCGTCTTGGCGATTGTTTTCCCCGCTGCCTCAGTCACGATGATTGATATCGTGAATAAGAAGACCGCATTTCTGACGCAAGTGAAAGCAGAACTCAAACTTAAAAATGTCACTGTGCATACCGGTCGTGTCGAGCTCTTGAAAGTTGAGAACAAATTCGACGTGATTACTTCCCGTGCATTTTCCGAGCTTAATAACTTCATCAACTGGTCGCATCATTTGCTGGCCGAAGATGGACGTTTCCTAGCGATGAAGGGCGTGTCGCCAACACAGGAAATTGAACGTCTACCAGAAGGTTGGGAAGTCGAGAGCATCGAAGCTTTGCAAGTGCCAGGTTTGAATGTGGAAAGACATCTGGTGCATGTGAAGAAACTTGCTTCAGCAAATTAAGTTACACGTGAAACAGCAGTTCTGGGATTTTCTTTTAACCGCAATTATTCTAAAAAGTGTCTATGGCTAAAATTTTTTGCGTTGCTAATCAAAAAGGTGGTGTAGGAAAAACTACTACAACTGTTAACTTAGCGGCAGGTCTGGCGAAGCTTGATCAGCGGGTTTTGTTGGTGGATCTTGACCCTCAAGGCAATGCGACTATGGGCGCTGGCGTTAATAAGGCGAAGTTGCAGTCTTCGGTATATCAGGTTCTATTGGGCATGGCGGATGTAAAATCTGCCGTCGTGCGTTCAGAAGCAGGCAAATTCGATATCCTTCCAGCCAACCGTGAACTCGCAGGTGCCGAGGTCGAAATGGTCGAGCTGGAAAACCGAGACAAGCGTCTGCGCTTAGCCTTAGACCAAGTGGGCGCTGACTACGACTTCATTTTGATTGATTGTCCACCCGCTTTATCGATGCTGACACTGAATGGCTTATGTGCCGCGAATGGCGTAATTATTCCTATGCAATGTGAATACTATGCACTGGAAGGCTTGTCGGACTTAGCGAATACGATCAAGAAGGTCTCAGCGAATCTGAATCCAGATTTGAAAATTGTCGGTTTATTGCGGGTCATGTTTGACCCACGTATGACTTTGTCGCAGCAGGTGTCTGATCAACTGGAGCAACATTTCGGTGAAAAGGTATTTAAGACGGTGATTCCGCGTAACGTGCGTCTAGCCGAAGCGCCATCCTATGGTATTCCTGGCGTGGTGTTTGACCCATCTTCCAAAGGCGCTCAAGCCTATATCGCCTTCGGCGCAGAGATGGTGGAAAGAATTAAAGCATTAGATAAAAAATAAACCTTTAGATAATTATGGCAATTAAAAAACAAAAAGGCCTGGGGCGTGGCTTAGACGCTTTATTGGACGGCGCGGGGGATTTCGCTGAAGCGGTACCGACAGTGGTTGGTGCACCAACCAGTTTGCCGGTCACACAAATGCAAGCAGGTAAATACCAGCCACGGACACGCATGGACGAGGGGGCCTTAGCTGAGCTTGCCGCATCGATCAAAGCGCAAGGCTTAATGCAGCCTATCCTGGTGCGTCCTATCGGTCAGGCTAATGGTGCGACCAAATACGAGATCATCGCCGGTGAGCGTCGCTTCCGCGCCTCGCAGATGGCAGGTTTAACCGAAGTCGCGGTGTTGGTGAAAGATGTTGATGATCAAGCCGCGGCTGCGATGGCTTTGATTGAAAATATCCAACGTGAAGATTTAAATCCTTTGGAAGAAGCCCAAGGTATTCACCGCTTGATTTCGGATTTTACATTTACCCACGAACAAGCCGCAAATGCGGTAGGCCGTTCACGTAGCGCGGTATCGAATCTATTGCGTTTGTTAAACCTAGCACGTCCGGTACAAACCATGCTGATGGCAGGCGATATTGACATGGGCCATGCCCGTGCCTTATTGGCGGTTGATGCGGCAACACAGATTCAATTGGCGAATCAAGTAGTAGCAAAACGCATGTCGGTTCGTGACACGGAAAAGCTGGTGACCAAGACCACGGCAGAATTAGCAACACCGGCCAAGCAAAAAGATAAAGCAGAAAAATCTCGTGACATTACGCGTCTCGAAGAAGAGTTGTCAGATTTGCTTGCGACCCAAGTCACTTTAAAGATGGGCAGCAAAGGCCGAGGTCAGATGCTGATTGATTTTGAGGATTTGGATTCTTTGGATGGCGTGATATTGAAAATCCGCGGTCAGTAATAAGTCTTGAAGGTAAGTCAAAACCCTTCAACACAGAGGCACAGAGACACAGAGATAAGGAGAAAATCGAGAGAATAGCCGTAGGAAATTAAAGTGAGTGCTTTTCTCCATACCTCTGTGTCTCTGTGTTGATAGGTTTGCCTTAGGACTTTGAGTAAATTTCCATTTGGCAATGGTTTTCCGATAATCCTCGGCAAACTAGCCAAATGATCGAAGACAATTGGGTGAATGAATTGCGAAACGAAATTTGCTGCATTGCATCAAACGTTTGACCTCGCTTATACATGCACGTATAATTCCGTGGCTTTGGAAAATCCGCCCGATTGTGCACTGAAATAGTACTGTCGGGACACTGAGGCAGCACCAAGATAGATCAAATATAGCACCAATGTAGCGCAAACTAAGTACGAACTTAGTCTATAAAAAGAAGAAAGACACATATTGCGCATTGGTCGGAAACGAACATTTGTTGTAAAACTGGGGAGTGGCATGGCGCGCATTATCCTGTTGCAGATCGCAACAGCTTTCATCGCGGCGCTCGTGGCGTTGTTAGTGTCTGGTCTCTCTTCCGGAATATCCGCTCTGCTCGGCGGGCTATGTTGCGCGCTGCCAAACGCGTTTTTTGCATTACGCTTACTTAGTAGCGTGCGAAAACCCGGTGGCGCTAACCCGATGAATTTTTTCGTCGGCGAGTTTATAAAAATTGCACTGACTATTGCTCTCATGGGAGCGGTGGTTTTGTTTTACCCCGATTTGAACTGGCTGGCGTTTCTCGCTGCATTCATCGTGGTAATGAAAAGTTATTTAATACTACTCTTTAGGCATTGATTATGAGCGCATCAGAAAACGCCCCAACCCCGTCAGAATATATATCCCATCATCTTGGGCACCTAAATAATGCGAACCAACAGCAAACCGCGTTGTTCGACATTAATTATATCCATTACGACACGCTTTTTTGGTCTGTATTTTGCGGCTTAACCGCGATCCTCTTGATGTACCTGGCGTCACGCAAAGCTACTTCCGGCGTGCCGGGTCGCTTCCAATGCGCTATAGAAATGATTGTTGAGATGGTCAATAATCAGGCTAAGAGTATCGTTCATGGTAACGTCTCTTTCATCGCGCCTATGGCTTTAACCGTGTTCATGTGGGTTTCTTTGATGAATGCGATGGATTTCTTGCCTGTTGATTTGTTCGCAGTGTGGATTTTCCCAGCTTTAGGTTCGATTTTCCCAAGTTTGGGCCTCGATTCACATACTTATCACCGTGTAGTCCCAACAGCTGACTTGAATGGCACTTTGGGTATTGCACTTGGTGTATTCATGTTGATGATGTACTACTCAGTCAAAATCAAAGGCCTCGGTGGTTTTATTAAAGAATTATGTACAGCACCGTTTGGTCCAATGATGTTCCCAGCAAATATCGCTTTGAACTTAGTTGAATATGCCGCGAAGACATTCTCGCTTGGTATGCGACTGTTCGGTAACATGTTTGCCGGTGAATTGTTGTTCCTGTTGATCGCTTTACTTGGTGCTTACAGTCACTTCGGTGGCATTGGACAAATCATTGCTGGTTCGATCTGGGCTATCTTCCATATTTTGATCGTATTCTTGCAAGCCTTTATTTTCATGATGTTGACTCTGGTGTACATGGGTCAGGCTCATGAGGCGCATTAATTATTAGCAGCGAGTAATCCGTAATAGGTAGTTCAGTAACAATCAGTAAAGACGGTTTCGAATCGAATTTAAGTTTTAGGTTTTTAAGTTTTTGGTTTTAGTTTTTGGTTTTGGTATTTTAATTTTTTAACTTTTAGGGAGTTCTCTCATGACTAACGTCGCATTTGTAGCTTTGGCTTGTGGTTTGATTATCGGTTTGGGCGCTTTGGGTGCATGTATCGGTATCGCAATGATGGGTGGTAAGTACTTGGAAGCGTCTGCTCGTCAACCAGAATTGATGGACAAGTTGCAAGGTAAAATGTTGTTGTTGGCTGGTTTGATCGATGCTGCGTTCATTATCGGTGTTGGTATCGCGATGTTCTTCGCAACTGCTAATCCATTCCAAGGTTAATTTAATTTCCTTTTTCTACCGCGATGCTGGTCACAAGATCAGCGCTAGCGGAACGATAATTCACACAAGGAAACGACGATGAATCTTAATCAAACCATGTTGTACCAAGCGGCGGTGTTTTTCATCCTCGCTTTGTTCACAATGAAATTCGTTTGGCCACCATTGATTGGTGCCATCGATGCACGTATGAAAAAAATCGCAGACGGTTTAGCCGCTGCGGATCAAGGGCAAGCCGCCATGAAAGAAGCTGAGAAAAAAGTTCAGCTTGAATTGGCAGCCGCTCATGATAAAGGTATGACACAAATTGCTAACGCTGAAAAGCGTGGTCAATTGATCGTTGAAGAAGCTAAGAATGCTGCTAATGCAGAAGCTGCGCGTATCATCGCTGCTGCTCAAGCGGAAGCTGCAAATCAAGTCACAAAAGCACGCGAAGAATTGCGCGACCAGGTTGCTGTATTAGCAGTCAAAGGCGCAGAGCAAATTCTGAAACGTGAGGTTAACGCGTCTGCTCACGCAGATTTGTTAAACCAATTGAAGACTGAGCTGTAATCATGGCAGAACTCGCAACGATCGCTCGTCCATACGCAGAAGCGTTGTATCGCGTTGCTAAGTCCGGTAACTTGTCCGCATGGTCGGAACTGGTTGCCGAGATGGCGCAAGCCGCAGCGCATCCCGATGTAGTAGCTCTTGCACACAACCCCAAAGTCTCCGCAGCGCAAACTGCTGAGGCTTTCTTGTCCGTGTTGAAGTCACCTGTAACTGCAGAAGCGAAAAACTTCGTGCTTACATTGACTGAATATGATCGTTTAACCACATTGCCAGAAATCGCTGTGCAATTTCATGCTTTGCAAAACGCCGACGCTGGCGCTGCAGATGCTGAAATCACCAGCGCATTTGAAATGACTGACGCACAGGTTAAGGATTTGGCCGCCACACTGGAAAAGAAATTTGGTCGCAAACTGCACCCAACCGTCACAGTGGATTCGTCTCTGATCGGTGGTGTGCGTATCGTGGTTGGTGATCAAGTGTTAGATACTTCGGTTCGCGCTAAGCTGCAACAGATGCACAATGCTCTGACGGCCTAATTGGCAGTCAAAAGGGAGCCTCTATAAATTCAATTATAGAGATGCAGCACAAGGCGCTTCCCGAAGCAATACGGATGTATTGCGAGGAAAAGTAACGCAGTGATGCGCTCTAGAATTGGATTTTAGTGGTTCCCGAAAGAATGAAATAATTTTAGGAGTTAGTATGCAACTCAACCCATCAGAAATCAGCGAGTTGATCAAGAGCCGTATTCAAGGCCTTGGCGACGGTGCTGAGATTCGTAATCAAGGTACGGTTATCTCCGTTACCGACGGCATCTGCCGCATCCACGGTTTGTCCGACGCGATGCAAGGCGAGATGTTGGAATTCCCAGGCAATACATTTGGTCTGGCTTTGAACTTGGAACGTGATTCCGTTGGTGCCGTTATTCTCGGTGACTACGAGCACATCTCTGAAGGCGACACAGTAAAATGTACTGGTCGTATTTTGGAAGTTCCTATCGGTCCAGAATTGCGCGGCCGTGTTGTTAACGCATTGGGTCAACCAATCGATGGCAAAGGTCCTATCAATGCAAAATTGTCTGCACCAATCGAAAAGATTGCACCAGGCGTTATTGCACGTCAATCCGTTTCTCAACCTATGCAAACTGGCCTGAAGTCGATCGACTCCATGGTTCCAATTGGCCGTGGTCAACGTGAATTGATCATTGGCGATCGTCAAACTGGTAAAACAGCGGTAGCGATCGATGCGATCATCAATCAAAAAGGTCAAGGCGTTACCTGTATCTATGTAGCGATTGGTCAAAAAGCCTCTTCCGTTAAAAACGTTGTGCGTGCTTTAGAAGCACACGGCGCGATGGAATACACCATCGT
>JAYVHZ010000090.1:0-11380 GCA_043770645.1 Undibacterium sp.
TGATCAGAGCGATCAGCAACAACGGTCCAATTTCCTGCTTTGACGGTCACTGCATTGGTCGAATAGTCACGAGATGCTTGCAACCACGCTGCCATACCACCGTCTAAAACTGCCAACCTATCTTCACCGTAAACTTTGAACTGCCAATACACGCGCAAAACATCGTTGACTTCACTTATCTCGCTACCCATGGACATCAACACGATAGGCTTATCTCCATCAATTCCTGCAGCTCGAATGATTTTTTCAAAATCCGCTTTTTCTGGAATCATGTATTTGACCTTCAATCCGTCTATGGTTCGCTCTGTACGCATCGATTTCATATCGATCAGACGGGCGCCGGGAATATGTGCACCGCCCTCGATCAAGAATTTCTTACCGGTTTTATTATCAGTTTCAAACACAGGTAAGGATGTGAACGATTTGATGTTCGAACGCACATCAACGATCTGAACTTTATCGAAATTTGCCGCGAGCCAAGCTGTGTCAACAGCAGGGCCTGGCAAGGTCTGCGAATTAACCGCCCCTGACAAAAAGAGAGTGACACAGACTAAGATGAACTTGATTTTATTTTGCATTTTCTTCTCACTTTAAGTGAAATACCGTGATTAGGGAGCTCGCATATTGGCAGGACTCTCGGCAACTAAATTTTTCAACTGGGCAGACTCCGAGTGGGAGTCAAATAACCAGTCAGTGATACCCGCACCGACCCACATGCCGATTAATGCCAACCAGGCCGTTAAAGCAAAAATAGAGCCTCCAGTAATCCCGGCACCGACTGCGCAACCACCAGCCAACATAGCACCGAAGCCCATCAAAATAGCGCCGATAATGTAACGTCCCATGCTATAGCCATCCTTAAAACCTTCGAGCTTTAAGTCCCCGCCAAACCAAGCACCTATAAATGAACCGACAAATACCGAGGGCAACAAACCGAAGTCAAAATTAAGCGGTGCTTGTGGCGATGACAGTATTCGCATGAGCCATTCTGCGGAAGGACCACTGAAAGTGAGTCCTTGCAGAGGAATAATTTCAAAGGAGTTGGTAGACGCGGTGTAAGTGAACCACCATGCCAATGCCACGGCAAGACCGGAACCGATGCCGCCGATCCACTTCCAAATGGTTCCGCCGCTTCGAATAGAAAAATACAACGCGGCAATCAACCACACCAATCCAAATAAGATACCGCCCCAATTACCCACGCCCGCTATCGCCAACAAGTCGCGTGAACTTCCGCCCTCCACTGTCCACCACGCGCTCATGGTGTTTCGTAAAGGAGCCAGTGCGCCAGACAATGAGGCTTGCGCCGTGACCGCGAACACAAGACCAGATAACAAGGCACGCAGATTTCCATTGGCGGATAAAATCAAAAGGCGACTAGCGCAGCCGCGCGTCAGTATCATGCCAATTCCAAATAAGAGCCCACCAATCAGAGCTCCAGAAATACTTCCGGTCGCAGCCAACTGACGCGCGGTGCTCAGGTCAATATTATGATTAAGAATTAGCACTTGAATAGTGACCACAGCGGTCGAAAACGCCAGCAGCCAAACGGATAGCTTCTCACCAAATTTTCTATGCCAAAATTCGATGACTGCGGCGCGTAAACAAAACTTTGATCGTTGCGCAAAAAAACCGAACATCAATCCTATGCAGGCGCCACCCAAAGCCATCACACTCGGTTCACCATACCGTTCAAATACTGATGCGAAATCCACATAGCCTCCGTTTGTGTTTCTCAATACCTACTTCAATTTATAGAAAGAATCATTTAAATACGCGGCAATATTTAATTCGTCTTCAGGAAAAAAACTCAGATTTAACTGCGAACTACAAAAAGCAATTTGGGAAATTAACTTCTCTTGTGTTTTAACTTTACGATCGACACGCGTGTAAAAATTTTTATCATCTTTTCCGGTACGTTGTTGATGACACGCAGTGCAATTATTCTCTTGATGCAATAATTTACCGGCAGAGATATCCGCCTTGGCGAACAGCCTTTCCTTGGTGGCGGCTTGCGTACTCGATAGCGTTACTGGCGCTAACAGAACAGATACGATGCAAACATTTAGTAGTCTCATATACTGGCTCCAGAAAAAACTGACAAAAGTGAGGTTCTGTTCTATGCAACTTGTTGGGCTAGTCACTCCACACCCACAAAGGTTCAATCAAAAACCAAAAGGATGGATTCCTACGATCAATTACCTATCTTGTAGCAAGGAACTTAGGGCTTCAGATAGGCATAGCCTTCATGAATTTGCAGCCGTGCAACCTCGGCGACGCCCGATGGTACTAAGCTCGCTTCCGGCAATAGCTTTGACTTGTCAATATTTCGGCTCACCAAAGTATTAGTACAAACGCGAAATTCGACTTTACGCGCAGCCAGATCTTGCACCGCGATTTCGTAGGGATTACCGTTCTTATCTGTAGCACCGTCGAGTAAAAAATCGATACCTGGTCCATGCGTAACAAAGACAATCTTGGCTTTTGGGCTTTGGTCTAGATGATTTTTAGCATTGCGTAATGCTGCTGTCGCATTCACGCTATCGCTGATATGGTAAATCACTTTTTCTTCACGTTCTGCAGCAAATCCCGTGCTAGCGATGATGCACAAAAGTGCTGCACTGATCCATTTACTAAATAATTTCATGACGACTCCTGAATGTTACGTTTCGATGATTTCAGCCTTATTCAAACCTATTGAATCCGACTTCTTCGCTTAATGCTATGGAAAATGACTAAGGACAAGGACTGCGAACCAGATGTTGATGATCTACTTCTTTTCCAAACTTTCTTTTTCCATCAAGATATAGGTGCCAAAGGCATTCAAACGATTCGCTGCTTTGAATGCCGGAACGTTCTCAAAGCGCGACCAGTCTGTTTGTTGATACGCTTCCTCGAACCCGACTAAATCCTGAACCGCATTTCCCATTTTTTCACGCAAAAACTCCAAATAGCTTTTGGTTAACTGCATATCCTTTATCGTGTCGGTTGAATATTTTCCATGACCTGGCACAACCACTTGTGGCTTTACATCAAGCAAGCGATCCAGTGTTAAGAGCCAAACGCGACTATCGGCATTACCAACAAAAGGAATGCGTCCTGAAAAGTAAATGTCTCCGGCAAATAACACCTTTTCATTCTCGACGAATAGCAAAACATCCTCCGACGAGTGCGCACCGCTGCTATCGATTACTTGAAATCTCATCCCGCCCAGACTAAAAGTGTAGGGCTTTTTATCGGCAAAGTTGAGCCACACATCCGCTGGCAATACAACAGTTTTGTCATCAACCCATGGGAATAACTCGGCTTTCCTTTGCTCTAAACGTTGTTGTGCTAACTCAGAACTCAGATAGAGTTTTCCAGCTTCGTGGGCAGTGAGTTCGGCACCGATTTTTTTAAATGCTTGCAAACCATAGATATGGTCTGCGTGATAATGACCAACAATGACTTTCTTTATCGGTTGTTTGGTCACTTTTTTTATCGCCGCAATCATGGCTTCACCAAGAATGGGAGTAGCTAAAGCGTCGTAAACGACGACACCGGCTTTGGTCACCACAAAGCCGGCATTCGACATAAATCCTTTATTCGCGGAGCTGGCTACTCCAGATTCACCCTGAAAATAGTAGACATGCGGAGATACTTGAATTGGCGTTAATTTGATTACTTCTGTCGCCGGTTCTGCATACACTTGCACTGAAAACCAACTCAGCAATAGCATCAACGGGAGTGTAGCTAGTGTTTTCATCTGCTGGACCACTAGTTGGGTGAGAAATTTCATGATTCAACTTTTCTACGCCATACGATTACTTTTTTTTGGCGATTAATTTATTTGATAAGACCTGAGAACCTCGAACGCTCTCAGGTCATCACAGATTAAAAATTAGAAATCTAACTCAATCCCAACGACTAAAACTTCATGCTCCATGCCACGCCCAATGCGTTTTGACTCATACCGATCGTTTCTGTACCACCGGCATTAGGTGGCGCAGGAAAAAGTCCATTGAACAGCGATGGTCCACTCACAGTTTGACGGGGTGCATGCATGAACGATGCTGATATTTCACTCTCTTTGTTCAACACATAACTCATACCTAATGTCAGATGCGTTTGCACCACGCCAGGAGCCAAAATATTGAAAGTCACATCACTATTGCCGATTGGATTCTTACCTTGATTGTATCCAGCACGTAACTCAAGCTGCTCCGAAAATTTATATTCAACGCCGAGTTTAAATACATCAATGTCTTTCCATCCAAATCCTGGGCCATTCATCGCTCCCAATGGTGCTTTAGGCATGCTTGAATTACCAATGGAACTAACGCCACTATAGTTGATACGTTGATAGTCAACCGCAATCGTCCACAATTTATCGGGAGCATAGGCAAATCCTACGCTGTAGTTTTCTGGAATATCAAAGTCACCTTGTTGCGCAAATAGACCTTTATATTTATCGAAGGCCTTCATATCCATCTTGTTGGCATAGGCGATACCGAGCGTCAAATTATCAGTCAACTTACCTTGATAACCGACTCGTAAACCTACGCCGGTAGAACTATCGTAGCCATTGTTAGTGACAAAACCGGGTGCTCCGGTGAATGGAGGAAAGCCAGGCGAATTATTGAATGCTTGCAGACCATCAGCCTTGAATCGCTGGTAACCGAGCAACATGGATACGCCAATGGCATGATCATTATTCAGTTTCATCGCAAACGTTGGGGCTAGAATCAACTGGATCATGTCGACACCTAACTTACCACCACCGCATAGCATGTTATTGCCTGAAGGATTGCCGCAGTTAAAACTACCTTGATCATATGTGGTGTTCAAACCGCCATTGCCATATACCGAAATACCAAGGCTCATGTCATTGCTAAGCATGCGGTTGTATCCAAATTCGGGTATCAGAAAATTATTTTCACCGCTGGTGCTTTTGCCATTCAGTGTTGGGATGGCTGCCCCACTACGAGTGGCATCGCGACTTGGTTTAAACCAATCTACCCCAACATCCATGCGGTTACCAACGAACACCATACTCGCTGGATTATTTGCACCACCAAATGCGTCTTTGTTCATCGCAGTTGCAGCGCCGCCCATCCCTTTCGCCTTTATCCCATAACCATGAGAAAAGTATCCGTCGGTTGCCGATGCCGGATTTTGCGCCAATAACGCGACACCGATTGCAGTCGCAATCGTGGTGAATTTGAAGTCCTTTTTCCGTTGTTGCATTGTATCCCCGCTTAGAGTTATTGCGTTCATTGACGCTGTTATAAAAACTACTTCCAAATGCACATTTCTACTGAATACATGACGACTTTTTAGCCTGTACGCTGCCCCGCGATTTTGATGGCCAATTCAATCCTCTGATCCAAATACGCGCTATAAAAACCCGATTGATTCAGCCCAATTAAGGGTTCCGCTAGTGCACGCATGTTGTTATCTAAAAAAACGACTGTAGGAAAAAAATTCACCTGTAATTGTTTGAGAAAATCCTTCACTTCCATCTGCCTTCCATCAGGTCCAATAAGACGCTTTGTGATATCGGTTTGTAACTCACGTATGACTAAATTTTTCTCGCTAATGGTTCTGGCTAAAGGGGATAAATAATTTCTTCTAACCTCATGACAAAAGTGGCAATCAGAACGCGACAACAACAGCACCAAAGGGATTTTAAATTTCTCAATATGTGCAAACTCCTTACGCAGATCATGCAGATCGGCGATTTTCTTTTGCTGCATCATGCTGTGTTTCTTTGTCTTATTTAATTGAGGTCGATCGCATCTTGGATCGCAGCGATACCTGCTTTTGCACACTCATCATCCATATCGCCACCGGGGGCTCCTGATACCCCAATACCACCAACAATGCTGCCTGATTCTTGGATCAACAAACCACCACCGATCATGGCAACATGATCCAATTCTCGAATGCCGCTACTTGCCTGGTTATATGCGGTCACTTTCACCAATTCGGTCGTTGAGTTTTTAAAGCTGACCGCTGTCCATGCCTTACGTGTTGCGGTTTCTGGTGTATGCATACCCGCCAAAGTGTCACGCAATGTGACTAACACATTACCTGATCGATCGACAACGGTCACTGCCACCATTGCACCTCGTTGCTGACAAGCTTTGATTGCAGCATTAGCGGCCACTTGCGCAGCTTCCAAAGTTAAACTACTGGTTTTTGTCGTGGCTTTGATATCGTTACTGGCACCAACTGGTAACGATAATAGTGCCGTGCTTAATCCGACTATGACGATGCCAGATGTGATAAATGAGATGGTCGGATTCATGATGCAATTCCTGGGTTGCCATCCATGCCGATAATCTTGGGCTGATTCAATTTTCGTGTTTTAACGACTTTGTGTGATTTGAAATAGGTTTCCATCACATCCCAAATGGGCTCACCTTTTGCGCCTTCAGCGACTGGCGCCCAGCTTGCGACTTTGTAAGTCTTATTCGCCTCAATCGCTTTACCGTTCAACATCATGTTGTTGATACGCGCACCCGCTTTCGCATTGGGCGTACATGAGTACTGCAAGCCACCAACCCGCACCATGTCACCCCCCTGTTGGAAGTAAGGATCAGGATTAAACAAATTGTCGCAGACGTCTTCTAACACTGTCTTGATGGTTTCGCCTGACATGTCGGTGAGTGTGGTTGCCGGATAAGTAATCGCCACCTGATCCATCAGATGTTCTCGCGTAATCACTTGGCCAGGCAAAATTGTTGTACCCCAACGGAACCCTGGCGAAAACGCGATTTCGGCACCCTTCACTTCCATCAAGGCATCCACAATCAGCTGGTCCCAAGAACCATTGAAGTTGCCGCGTCGGTACAGTAGTCCCTCACTGACAGCCAATTTTTCTTCCAACTTATCTTTATAAGGTGCCCGCACTTTATTTATCAGTGCCTGCATTTCTTTATCGGCTGGTAGCAAATTCGAGAAAACCGGCAATAGACGATACTTAAATCCCTGTACTTTTCCCATACGAACATCGAGATCAAGCACACCCAAGAATTTCCCGTTTGACCCTGCATTGGTTACCAAGGTCTGACCTTTGGCATTGTGAACCACGCCTGGTACGGGAATACCGTCATGCGTATGCCCGCCCATAATGGCATCGATTCCCGTTACACGTGAAGCCATTTTCAGATCGACGTCCATCCCGTTATGAGACAGAACAATCACAGCCTGAGCACCTTTTTGACGTGCTTCGTCCACCATCTTTTGCATGTTCTCATCTTGAATACCAAACGACCAGTCAGGCACCATATAACGAGGATTTGCGATCGGGGTGTAAGGAAACGCCTGCCCAATAATCGCAACTGGAACACCATTCATTTCTCTAATCACATACGGCTCAAAAACCTGATCACCAAAGTCTGTGGTCTTGACGTTTTGAGCGAGGAAGTTAATCTGACCTTTAAAATCTTTGTCGATAATTTCTTTCACCCGCTCAGCACCCAAGGTAAATTCCCAATGTGGACTCATTAAGTTCACACCGAGTAATTTACAAGCATCAACCATATCTTGACCGTTCGTCCATAGCGCCGTTGCTGATCCCTGCCAAGTGTCACCACCGTCTAGCAACAAGGCATTAGGACGGCTAGCACGCACTTGTTTGATTAATGTTGCCAAATGGGCGAAGCCACCAACTTTGCCGTAGGTTTTTGCGGCGCGTTCGAAATCGAGATAAGTGAAGGCATGCGCTTGCGCGGTATGTGCTTTGATACCGAATTGTTTCAGTAAATTTTCGCCGACCAAATGGGGAGCTTTACCTAAAGCACCAGCGACACCTAAATTCACATTCGGTTCACGGAAATAGATAGGCATTAGCTGAGCGTGACAATCAGTAAAGTGCATCACACTGACATTGCCAAATTTTGGCAAATCATAAATGCGTTCATTTGCACCAGCTTGCGCCGCCAGAATATCTTCACTGCCAATTGCCATACCGCCAGCACTGGCCACTGCCAACACCTGCAAAAATTCACGTCGACTAATGCTCATGTTTTTACCTTTTTGCTTTTCTTGAATCATTGATAGTTTGTTCAAGTCACGTTATTAAACTTAAACAGACTATGTTTGTTACGACCAAATTTACTCTTGAATGACGAATGAATTTCTTGACGATCTAGAATGCTCATCATTGATTGATAGGCGATTTTGGATCGAGCAAAAGTGCCATGACGTCTTTCAGTTGTTGCTCATTCAAAATTCCTCCAGCACCATAACGAGGCATCACCGAGCAGGCGTTATATGCATGCGAGCTATACAATTTGCTCCAGGTGTATTTGACTATTTCTGGAGTTGGACCGCCACGTAGTTTTCCGTATTCCGCCAAACTCGGGCCGATATTGCCGAAGGCGATTTCGGTTTTGGATATTTGATGGCATGCATAGCAGTTACCACCGTTGACCGTCTTAATGTCGTCAGAAAATTGTAATCCACGTCCATTTTGGGCAATCTTTTCGCCTTCTTTCCAATCACCTAAATAGTTTCCATCGATCGGATATTTCACCGCATTGAGTTCTGCTTTTTCTAGTTTTGCCTTCAACTTGGCTGGCATTGGCTTCTTTGCATAATCAGAACAACTTTTTTGCAATTCTGATTGATCCAAGCGATCCATCTTTGCAATCCCTTTTTCTGCAAAAGAGGCTTTAAAGTTTTTAAGATCTTGTGCTCCACTTGGCATACTAATGACGCTCGCACATACCGAGGAAAGCAAAACGCCTGTCAATATCGACATCTTGTACTTAGTTTTCATGATGGTGGTCTCTCATTTTGATTGTGGGAAAGTACGGGATGCAAGATCAGCGCTTGAGCGCTGGGGCATCCATCGTTCCATTTTTTGCCATTACACCTAAGAAGGTAATCAAATCAATCGAGGTTAATGATCCATACTGCAAATCAGGAAAACGCTGCTGGCGGAAGCAATCGTTTAATCGCCATTGCATGGTTCTGACTGCCCCTTGGCTAACACGATATGCCGGCCAAGTAGCGAAGGCTTTTTGTGCCTGAACATTGTTAAGTAAATTGGGTAAATCTTGTAGGCGAATCCGTTTTTCATCGGAGGAATGACAAGAGGCGCAATTAAAATCAAAAGGCCCACCACGATAGAAAAATGCTTTTTCGCCGCGCGCAAATGCGGCCTTTTCTTTTGGATGGCTTTGCGGCACACTAATTTTCATACCGCGGGATTCCGCTACCGCATACGAGGTCAATGCCTCTAATTCTGTGGCACGCTCACCTTGCGAAGAGAACGGCTTTTTTATGACATCTTCGCGCGTGAAGCCTTGTAGGGTGACCATGCAATGGACCAATCGTGATTCAAAATCCATGACAGCGTTGACATCTTTGAAGTAACGCGGCATTTCTGCATAGACACCTTTGATGACACCGGGACCTTTGCCAAAGTCACATTTCTCGAGTGAGACATTGTTCGGACCGCGTTGGGTCTTCCATAAAACTTCGCCTTGTCCCTCTACCAGCTCAGCTGGATTGCCGTCTGCTAGCATCGCCCGATACTTGGCGATTTCATCCGAGGCAGACTGTGCAAAAACCGCATTCGACGCTAGTTGGCACATCGCCAAAAAACATAGGTAAACATAAGATTTCTTCATAACTGCCTCATCTGAAAGTATTCATCACGTGATGAACAAGAGAAAAAATCCGGCAAGTCCATACTCCTAAAGCATGACTCGCAAGCTAGAGCTTGCCGGAAAAACCTTAAGCAATCGTTGCTTCGTCTGTGCGTGAGTCACCCTTGTTATCGACCCAATTCACTTGCACTTTTTCACCCTTAGCACCACCTTTAAATTTAAAGGCGAGGTAAGGATTTTGTGAGACTGTCTGCCCCCACAAACATTGCAATACAACTTTGCCACCTGACATCGCTTTCACTTCTTTGATGAAGTGTGCAGGCACAAGTTTTCCTTGTGAATCTTTACGTAATCCACCTTCCATTGGGTGCGCCATCAACACTTTTACTTCTGTCACGCCGTTATTATGATTAGCGCGGATTTTCATTGGATCTGCCATGATGTTCTCCTTTTTCCTTCATTCATTTCGAGCACGATTTCGTGCTATTAACTTTATCTATTCACGTGCTTGCGTTGTGTTTTTCGATCTCACTCAGAGAGCTTTAGCCACCGCAACCGCCCAAAGTCACTTTGGTTTCTTTAGAAGCACTGAACAATTTTCCACCAGCTTTGACCACCACCAATACATTCGTGCTTTGACCCATTTTTAAACGCGTCTGTACCATGCTCTCGGTGCCCGCAGGGATCATAAATACCGCAGCTAAAGGCGTCGGATTCTTTTCTACGAAGATATAGATCTCTTCGGTGTTTGGAATTGCGCTATTCACGGTGACAGGTACCACTGCACCATTTTCAGCAATATCCGGTGTCGTAATGGCGATGTCCTTGCTATCAACTGCAGTACCACCCAGAACGGTCATGGCTTCAGACAAACTTTTTGCATCAAATCCAGCGCGGATATCCGCAGCAAAAGCCTGTTTAGAGGTAATCACACCGGCTGCAAGCAAAATGCCAAAAGCACTAGCTGATTTCAACAGGGAACGACGGCTCGTATTCATAATGTCTCCTTTATGTAGACCAAAAATCAGAAATAATCTGAGAAAAAATAATCTTTTCGATTTCGAAAAAAACTTTGTTAAACCCTTTACTTCGTTACCGCATCGGACTTACTTTGCACCTGCCACTAACCAAGCTGCAATCGCTTTGATGTCCGCATCTTTCATTTGTGCTTGCGGCGGCATAGGTATCGCACCCCAAACACCTGAGCTACCGGCTTTGATCTTTCCAGCCAAGTACGCTTCTGCATCACTCTTGGTTTTGTACTTTGCTGCGATCTCATTAAAACCAGGACCTACCACTTTATTTTTCATGCCATGGCAAGCTGTACAGGAATTTTTTGCTAGCATTGGTTTGAGATCGACTGCCGCCGATGCTTCAGCTACTGGCTTACTTTCTTTAGCTGAAGCTGCCGGCATGACTGGTGTCACAACTGATGCCGCAAGCAAGACTTTAGTCGCAGGTTTTGCCGTCAAACTTGCAATTGGTTCAGCTGGTGTTGGCTTAGTCGTGTCTGCGCCCTTAACCCCACCAAAGCCACGTGTCTGTTCCATTAAATTTCCATGGGCATTACGCGCAAAATCTGGCAGTGTTGAGCTGATATCTTCAACTTTACAATCCTTCATACAAGCGATGTTTTGCACATCAGGTTTGCCATTGGTATTCCAAAGACCGTCAAATCTGACTAAGCCATTCCGATTCGGAAGCTTCGCCTGAACCTCACGAATATTTTCGTCTGAAAGTGTGAAATCAGAAGGGATCACCGCACTCAAATTCAAAAT
>JAYVHZ010000091.1:0-3063 GCA_043770645.1 Undibacterium sp.
AGACGGTCGCGATGGTCAGCTTTACATTTTGCAAGCACGCCCAGAAACAGTGAAATCGCAGCAAAAAGCAACCGACGCGCAACAACGATTCAAACTCAAAGGTACAGGCGCGGTATTGGTATCAGGTCGTGCGATTGGCCAAAAAATTGGTGCCGGTCGTGTACGCGTAATTCACGATCCATCCGAAATGGAACGCGTTCAGCCAGGTGATGTATTAGTTGCGGATATGACGGACCCAAATTGGGAACCAGTCATGAAACGCGCTGCTGCCATCGTTACTAATCGTGGCGGTCGTACTTGCCACGCGGCGATCATCGCACGTGAGCTCGGTGTGCCAGCGGTGGTTGGTTGTGGTGACGCGACTGACTTGCTAAAGGACGGCACACTGGTGACTGTATCTTGCGCCGAAGGTGACGAAGGTAAAATTTATGACGGTTTGATTGAAACCGAAGTCACAGAAGAAGTTCGTGGTGAATTACCGAAACTGCCTTTGAAAATAATGCTGAACGTGGGTAATCCCCAATTAGCATTTGATTTCCAATCGGTACCGAACGAAGGCGTGGGCTTGGCGCGTTTGGAATTCATCATCAATAACAATATCGGCGTACATCCAAAAGCCATCTTGGAATACCCAAATATTGATCCAGACTTGAAAAAAGCGGTTGAATCAGTAGCACGTGGTCACGCATCACCAAAAGCGTTTTACGTCGACAAATTGGCAGAAGGTGTGGCAACGATTGCAGCCGCTTTCTGGCCTAAAAAAGTGATCGTACGCTTGTCTGATTTTAAATCCAATGAGTACAAAAAACTCATCGGTGGCACACGCTACGAACCGGACGAAGAAAATCCAATGTTGGGTTTCCGCGGCGCGGCACGTTATTTGGCCAGCGATTTTGCCGAGTCTTTTGAAATGGAATGCACGGCAATGAAACGCGTGCGTAACGACATGGGCTTGACCAACGTCGAAATCATGGTGCCTTTCGTAAGAACTCTAGGTCAGGCAGAAAAAGTCGTGAATCTGCTTGGTAAAAATGGTTTGAAACGCGGTGAAAATGGCTTGCGTTTAATCATGATGTGCGAAGTCCCTTCGAATGCGATTCTGGCTGAAGAATTCTTAGAGTTCTTTGACGGGTTCTCTATTGGTTCCAATGATCTAACGCAGTTAACTTTGGGTCTGGATCGTGACTCCGGTATGGAGCTGTTAGCAGCAGATTTTGATGAGCGCGACCCTGCAGTCAAAGCGATGTTGTCACGTGCTATTTCTGCTTGTCTTAAAGCAGGTAAGTACGTCGGTATTTGTGGTCAGGGACCTTCTGATCATCCAGACTTTGCTGAATGGTTGATGCAAGAAGGCATAGAATCGATTTCTTTGAATCCCGATTCTGTGATTGATACTTGGAAGCAGTTGGCTGCCGTTGCTAAGTAAATTATTTAAGTAACTTCTCAGCAAATTCGGGCGCGAAGATTCAATCGAATTTTCGCGCTTTTTTGCTTACGATGGCTCGGTAATCGGAACTGAAGCTGATTCGAAGAATTTTGGTGGATCGCGAAAAATAGCCGTGACATATTTTGCGAAGTTCTTTGTATTTAGTCAATGCGATGAATGGTAATGTTCGTGCCGCAAGTCGGTCAACATTTTTGTATAAACTTCACGATGGTCAGCCACACTGCGAAACGGCATTAGATTTCTATTGGTTGGTTAGTTTTTGTCAAATGTACGACCTAAGCCTATGCTCTTTTGTTTAGGCGACAAGTAGGTTGACAGTCACCGCTGTTGGTAAATTGGATGTTATAAACTTCAGTTATAAAAAATAGAAGTTGGGATGAAGGATGAGAACTGATAAATCTTTATGGAAATTTTTGTTTTTGGACTTTGCAGAGTATCCAAAAGTTGAATTGGAAGATAAGAATGTCTTGGCTAAGCAATTCGCAAATATAGAAAAATTCAAAATTAAACGGTTTTGTTTATACGGAACCTTTCTATTATTTTGTCTTGAAATTTTAGTTGATTTATTTTTAGTTGAATTCTATTCACGAGAACTTGGACCGGGACAACTCGTAAATGTTCCTTCTTCACTTATGGTTGTAACAATGATATTCATGGTTATTTTTACGATTGCTTTTAGATGCCCAAATTGTGGAACAAATCCAAGAAGTCGATCCTTTAGTTTTGGTTCAGAAGTGAGTTATGCAAAAGGGCTTAATCCATTCCCAAGAAGATGCGAATGTTGTGGTTTTTATTTGAGTCGAAAGGCGCTTTTGAAAGATGTGGCGGAAAATGAAACCATTAAGAGAAACCTAAGCCAAAAAGCAGAAAATGAAAGCCAAAGACTGTAGTTAGTTGTTCTCAGCGGGAGCCTGGCGGCAGGTGTTAGCAGCAGTAGTTTAGCTAGTTGGTTAAAATTCCGTCCGAAGAATTGTTCAGTCGCCTCGGTAGCGGTAACTATCAAGCTAGTTTTCGCTAAGTGATTTCACATTCTCGTCATAATTTGTGATTACATTAAGCCCATCAAAACAAGAAAAAACATAAAATTAGTAATCACTCAAATTACCTGCAAAGAAAACCCTCCACATCGTCGATGTCGAGGTTTTTTTTGTTTGGGAAATACCGATGACAATTTGTTAGTTATCGGGCAGACTGTTGCAATTCTTTATAAGGAGAATAAGAAATGGAAGCATGGACTTGGTGGTTGGTGTTAGCAGGTGTGGTCGTTATTCTTGAGTTGTTCACTGGAACTTTTTATCTACTGATGTTTGCCGTGGGTTTGGTTAGCGCTTCAATTGCATCTTTGTTCATCGGTTCGGTGCAATTTCAAATGTTGATTGCCGCTGTGATTGGTAGTGCGGCAACCTTGGCTCTACATAATAGTAAGTATGGTTGGAAAGAGCGACGCGATACTGCACGCGATCCGAATGTGAATATCGATATTGGTCAGCAATTAAAGGTTGATGAATGGCAGGATCAGGGAAATGGTGTTTTTGTTGCCAGAACGAAGTACCGTGGTGCGATGTGGGACGTGGAATTGCGGAATGCTTCTGGAGAGCTTGGCATGTATCAAATTG
>JAYVHZ010000092.1:0-3556 GCA_043770645.1 Undibacterium sp.
CAAGCGCCAATCAAATCTGGTAACTGCTTGCCAATCCGCAATATCCCAGTCGGTACAACTATGCATTGCGTAGAAATGTTGCCAGGCAAGGGTG
The DNA here is from genome assembly GCA_043770645.1 of Undibacterium sp. GTDB lineage: Bacteria > Pseudomonadota > Gammaproteobacteria > Burkholderiales > Burkholderiaceae_D > Undibacterium. The sequence goes on from JAYVHZ010000092.1 coordinate 95, forward strand.
CGCAGATTGCTCGTACTGCTGGTGCTGGTGTGGTGTTGATGGCTCGCGAAGGTACATACGCTCAAGTGCGTTTGCGCTCTGGTGAAGTTCGTCGTATCCATATCGAATGCCGTGCAACTATCGGTGAAGTCGGTAACGGTGAGCATAACCTCCGTAAAATTGGTAAAGCTGGTGCGATGCGTTGGCGCGGTGTTCGCCCGACAGTTCGCGGTGTTGTCATGAATCCTATCGATCACCCACACGGTGGTGGTGAAGGTAAGACAGCAGCAGGACGTCATCCAGTTTCTCCATGGGGTCAGCAAACTAAGGGTAAGAAGACACGTCGCAACAAGCGTACGACTTCCATGATCGTTTCACGCCGTGGCAAGAAATAAGGGGTAACACATGACACGTTCAGCTAAAAAAGGGCCGTTTTGCGACGCCCATTTGGTAAAGAAAGTCGAAGCTGCGCAAGCAAATAAAGACAAAAAGCCAATTAAGACTTGGTCACGTCGTTCGACAATCATGCCTGATTTCATCGGTCTGACTATCGCTGTACACAATGGTAAGCAGCACGTACCAGTGTACGTTTCTGAAAACATGGTAGGCCATAAATTGGGCGAATTCGCATTGACTCGCACATTTAAAGGTCATATCGCGGATAAGAAAGCGAAGAGATAATATGGAAACCAAAGCAATATTGAAGGGTGTACGTCTGTCCGAGCAAAAAGGTCGCTTGGTTGCAGACTTGATCCGTGGTAAGAAAGTCGATCAAGCATTAAACATCTTAGCCTTCAGTCCGAAAAAAGGCGCGACTATCATTAAGAAAGTCTTGGAATCAGCAATTGCTAATGCCGAGCACAATGATGGTGCCGATATCGATGAATTGAAAGTTACGACGATTTATGTCGAAAAAGGACCAATTCTCAAACGCTTTACAGCGCGCGCAAAAGGTCGTGGTGATCGTATCTCTAAACAATCCTGTCACATTTATGTGACTGTTGGTAACTAAGGAGTCACGATGGGACAGAAGATACATCCAACCGGTTTCCGTTTAGCGGTAACACGTAATTGGTCTTCACGCTGGTATGCTGGCAATGCAAATTTTGCCACTATGCTCAATGAAGATATCAAAGTGCGTGAGTACCTCAAAAAGAAATTGAAAAATGCATCAGTAGGTCGTATCACTATTGAGCGTCCGGCAAAAAATGCACGTATTACTATTTACAGCTCCCGTCCAGGTGTTGTGATTGGTAAAAAAGGCGAAGATATCGAATCCTTGAAAGCGGATTTGGCAAAGATCATGGGCGTGCCAGTGCACGTAAATATCGAAGAAATTCGTAAGCCAGAAATCGATGCTCAATTGATCGCTGATTCAATCTCTCAGCAGCTCGAAAAACGTATTATGTTCCGCCGCGCGATGAAACGTGCGATGCAAAATGCAATGCGTCTGGGTGCTAAGGGTATCAAGATCATGTCTAGTGGTCGTTTGAACGGTATCGAAATTGCTCGTAAAGAATGGTATCGCGAAGGCCGAGTGCCTCTGCATACTTTGCGCGCTGATATCGATTACGGTACAAGTGAAGCATCTACGACATACGGTATTATTGGCGTTAAAGTGTGGGTTTACAAAGGTGATCGTTTAGCTAATGGCGACGCTCCAGTAATCGAATCTACACCGGAAGACGACAAAAAACGTCGTGGCCCACGTCGCGAAGATGGCAAGCCAAATAGCCGTCCACGTGCAAAGCGCCCTGAAGGACAAACGCCAACTGGTACAGCAGCAGCTCCAGCAGCTAAACGTGTTCGCACGAAAGCAGCTGACGGCGCAGCAGCACCAGCTGAGAAAGCAGGAGAATAATCATGCTGCAACCAGCACGCAGAAAGTATCGTAAGGAACAAAAGGGCCGCAACAAGGGTATATCCCATGACCGTGGCACAGCAGTTTCTTTCGGTGAATTTGGTTTGAAAGCCATTGCACGTGGCCGTATTACAGCACGTCAAATTGAAGCTGCACGTCGTGCTATGACTCGTCATATCAAACGTGGTGGCCGTATCTGGATCCGTATTTTCCCAGATAAGCCAATTTCTCAGAAACCAGCTGAAGTTCGTATGGGTAATGGTAAGGGTAATCCAGAGTACTACGTAGCCGAGATTCAACCAGGCAAAATGTTGTACGAGATGGATGGCGTTGATGAAGCGCTGGCACGCGAAGCTTTCCGCTTAGCAGCTGCTAAATTACCATTGTTGACAACGTTTGTCGTACGTCAAGTCGGCACTTAATAGGGAGTTGTAAATGAAAGTATCTGAACTCCAAGGCAAAGACTCCGCAGCTTTGACGAAAGAATTGAATGATTTGTTGAAGGCACAATTCAGCCTGCGTATGCAAATCGCTACGCAACAGTTGAATAACACTTCGCAACTCAAAAAAGTTCGTCGTGACATCGCCAGAGTTAAAACAGTCATGAATCAGAAGGATGCCAAATAATGAACGATCAAACTAAAGTTGCATTGAAGCGCACATTGATTGGCAAAGTTGTCTCTGACAAGATGGATAAAACGGTGACAGTACTAGTTGAGCGTCACGTTAAACATCCTTTGTACGATAAGATCATTATGCGCACTGCGAAATATCATGCACACGATGAAGCTAACCAGGCAAAAGCCGGTGACACAGTCGAGATTCAAGAAGGTCGTCCAATCTCTAAGACTAAAGCTTGGACATTGACTCGCGTTGTGCAAGTTGCGCCAGTTTTATAAATAGTTGTTGCAGCAATCGTTTTTTGATGTAATAATGATGGGCTGTCATTTGCAAAGCTTGCGAATGACAGCTTAAATGTCTCTCAAGGATTAATTTGAGAGTGGTTAAAAAATCGTCCACCTAATCGGTTGACTCGTGCATTGTTATTTGTGCTTCTAAGGCGTCTGACAATAAAAGAGTTGGCTGGCGGGACCAAGACTGACTACAGATTTGCAATGTGCGGATTGTGTGGATTAAGTTGGGAAAGAGAACAATATGATTCAAACAGAAAGCCGGCTAGAAGTGGCTGACAATACTGGTGCGCGCGAAGTTTTGTGCATTAAAGTATTGGGCGGTTCTAAGCGTCGTTATGCAGGGATCGGTGACGTAATTAAGGTCACAGTGAAATCCGCTGCCCCACGCGGTCGCGTGAAAAAAGGTGAAATTTACAATGCAGTTGTGGTTCGTACTGCTAAAGGTGTTCGTCGTCAAGATGGCTCTTTGGTTAAGTTCGATAGCAATGCTGCAGTGTTGTTAAATGCAAAGCTTGAGCCAATCGGAACTCGTATTTTCGGCCCAGTTACACGCGAATTGCGTACTGAGCGCTTTATGAAAATCGTTTCCCTTGCTCCTGAAGTGCTGTAAGGAGTCGTGATGAATAAGATTCGTAAAAACGACGAAGTCATCGTCTTGACGGGTAAAGACAAAGGTAAGCGCGGTCAAGTGCAGCAATGCGTTGATGC
>JAYVHZ010000093.1:0-1659 GCA_043770645.1 Undibacterium sp.
CCAAACGATACACACAAAGCACACTTGCTGCAGTTTTGCACCTGCCTTTGAAGCGTTCGCAAATTTGATTGAGATTCTTCTAGTGACGAGTTTACGATCAGAACTCCATCGTTTTTTTGAGCTACGCCTACAACAGGATTTGATAGCTTGCTCGACAACGCTGCGGAATCATTGTCAACTGCACCGTCTTCTGCGCTCCGACACTTCCAAATCTCGCCTATACCTAAATTTTGCAAATAGTAATCGCGCATGTCACTCATAGTCACTCAAGTAAAAATTAATCATTCACTGTCAGGTTCGACTTCGATACGCATCACAATGGCGTCTTCACGCTGCCCGTTTTGAGCCGGATAATATGCTTTACGACGTCCAATTTCAAGAAATCCAAATCGCTGATAAACCGCGATCGCCCTTGCATTACTGACACGCACTTCCAACATAATTGACGAAAAACACTTAGCAGCGGCCAGTTCCATCATTTTTCGCAACAAGACATGGGCATACCCTAACTTTTGCTTATTTGCGCTCACCGCAAAGGTCAATAGGTGGAATTCGTCCACGACTGGCATCAAGAAAAAATAAGCGACCAAAACACCCTGCCCATCACGAAGACCACAAGCTTCATGCTGACTATAAAAAGAATCAAGGAAATTTCCACGAGTCCATGGGTGTGAATATACTGCCTCTTCTATCGCTAGAATGTCATCTAAGTCATCTATGCCAAGTTGGCAAAAACAATAGCTATCCATTTCTGCGATCGACAAAATGACGACTCCCACTAGTTAGATTTCACGCGCGAGCAAACGCTCTGCGGTCGTCAAAGCGACTTTATTTCGCAAATACAAAGGTTGTGCATACGCCGCATCAACTTGCAAACCATTTCGCAATTTCGCATGCGCAATTCGCAAGGCAAATTGCGCATGCGGCATCGCAGACACACAATCCAAACCCATCAAATGCTCAGGCAACTGCAAGCCCTGCCCCAACACAAGACTAGTCTTCATCTCGTTGGCATAAGCAAGTGCAGATCCAAAATCACTCAAGCGCGGGGCTTCAATCTCACTCCAAGCGGCACCATCAAAGCGATAATGCGCCCAATAGACCTCATTCATACGCGCGTCCAAACAGCAGACTACATCACACCATGATTTTGCTTCTTTGGAAGCCTCCGCCATCGACATTAAACTAACGACCGAAAGAACGGGAAGATCCAAGCCAAATGCTAATCCTTGCACCACACCACACGCTGTACGAACCCCAGTAAAAGCACCAGGCCCACATCCAAATGCAATCGCGTCTAATTGATCCAAGCGTAGATCAGCTTCTTGCAGAATATCTTGGACAGCAGGAAGCAAACCAAATGAATGCGTTTGCACACCAGCCAAATCACGGCTGATGATACCTTCGTTTAATAGTAAAGCGACCGAAGCCAAGTCAGTCGACGTTTCAATGGCAAGTATTATCGTCATTTGTTTATTTTACCCTGTACATCGACTTATACCTCAGCATTTCCTATGCCTTTGATTGCCTGATAGATTTTGCATAACACCATACTTGAATAAAGTTTGATCGGTTAAAATGCGGTATGGAAACTCAAAATTACCCCAGCGACGACTTGCACGCCGTTAAAAATAAACTGAAAACCAGTTCTTGGCTAAT
>JAYVHZ010000094.1:0-7529 GCA_043770645.1 Undibacterium sp.
TAGGGCGGGTGAAACCCGCGCCGCCTGCCTGTTGAGCATCTGAGCAGCGCGGGTTTCACCCGCCCTACGAGAGCTAAAAGAGCGCTTAATTTATTAGCCCTGACCCCCAGCCTTCCCCTTTGAAGGGGCGGGAGTAAATGGAGAAAATTATGAGTACAGTAGAAGTCAAAGTCCCGGATATCGGTGATTTCAAAGAAGTTGAAGTGATCGAGTTGATGGTAAAAGTCGGCGATACGATCAAAGTTGATCAGTCATTGATCACCGTGGAATCCGACAAGGCGAGTATGGAGATTCCTTCTAGCCATGCGGGTGTGGTAAAAGAAATTAAAGTGAAAGTCGGCGATAAGGTCGCCCTCGGATCTTTGGTGGTGATCGTCGAAGCCGATGGCGCAGCAGCTGCTCCAGCTCCAACTCCAGCTGCATCCGCACCAGCAGTTCCTGTACCTGCTGCAGCCCCAGCTCCTGTTGCTGCTCCAGTCACAGTAGCAGCCGCGCCAGCGATTGCAGGCGTTGCCACTGCAGCTGCAGGCAAAGCACACGCCTCACCGTCCATTCGCAAATTTGCGCGTGAACTTGGTGTCGACCTCAGTAAAGTGCCAGGTACCGCACCGAAAGGTCGCATCACCCAACAAGACGTACAAAATTACGTGAAGGGTGTGGTCGCAGGTGCTGCTAATGCACCGGTTGCTGCAGTCAGCACCAACGGTAGTGGCTCAGGCATGAATCTCTTGCCGTGGCCTTCATTGGATTTCAGTAAGTTTGGCACGACTGAATTATTGCCATTGTCCCGTATCAAAAAACTGAGCGGACCAAACTTGCATCGCAATTGGGTGATGATTCCACACGTCACCCAATTTGACGAAGCTGATATCACTGGTCTGGAAGATTTCCGTAAATCCTCAAATGATGCCTTGGCAAAATCCGGTGTAAAACTGACGATGTTGGCATTTGTGATCAAAGCTAGCGTAGCCGCTTTGAAGAAGTTTAAAGCTTTCAATGCCTCTTTGGATGCAACCGGTGAAAACCTGATTTTGAAACAGTACTACAACATTGGTTTCGCAGCCGATACGCCAAACGGCTTAGTTGTTCCTGTCATCAAAAACGCGGATCAAAAAACGCTGTCACAAATCGCGACTGAAATGGGCGAATTGTCCGCACAGGCTCGTGATGGCAAGTTAAAGCCAGCCGATATGCAAGGTGCAACCTTCACGATTTCTTCTTTGGGCGGCATTGGCGGTACGGCATTTACACCAATTATCAATGCACCTGAAGTGGCGATTCTAGGTCTGTCCAAGTCTTCTATGAAGCCAGTGTGGGACGGTAAACAATTCGTACCGCGTTTGATGTTGCCTTTGTCCTTGTCCTATGATCACCGCGTGATCGACGGTGCGATGGCGGCGAAATTCACTGCATATCTGGCGGATGTTCTCGCGGATTTGCGTAGACGATGCTTTAAAAAAACGTAGGGTGGGCACGCTATTGTGCCCACGCGTAAGGTAAATATTGGCTGATAACGGTGGGCAAATGCCCACCCTACGAAGAATAAAATTGGAGCAAAAATATGAGCACAATTGAAGTTAAAGTCCCGGATATCGGCGATTTTAAAGAAGTCGAAATTATTGAAGTGATGGTCAAAGTCGGCGACACGATTAAAGTCGATCAATCGCTGATTACCGTCGAATCCGACAAAGCCAGTATGGAAATTCCATCGAGTCACGCTGGGGTGGTGAAAGAAATTAAAGTTAAGGTCGGCGATAAAGTCGCTGAAGGCAGCTTGATGATTATTGTAGAAGCAGCAGGTGCAGCGGCATCTGTGGTGTCACCAGCAGCGGTAGTTGCACCAGCTGTTCCAGCACCAACTCCAGCCGCGGCCGCGCCAGCACAAGTTGTTGTCGCATCTGCGTCCGTCGGTATCATCGAAGTCAAAGTTCCCGACATTGGTGACTTCAAAGAAGTTGAAGTCATCGAATTAATGGTCAAAGTTGGTGACACAGTCAAAGTCGACCAATCTTTGATCACGGTCGAGTCCGATAAAGCTAGCATGGAAATTCCATCCAGCCACGCTGGTGTGGTGAGAGAAATTAAAGTTAAAGTCGGCGATAAAGTGGCTGAAGGCAGTTTGTTGGTCTTGGTCGAAGGTGTTGGCGCAACAGCTAGTATTGCAGCAGCACCTGTCGCCCCTGCTTCCTCAGCACAAGCTGCACCAGCGATCGCAGCCCCAGCGGCATCCGGATACAGCGGTGCGGTTGATGTGGAATGCGACATGATGGTCTTGGGTGCGGGACCTGGCGGCTATTCCGCTGCTTTCCGTGCTGCGGATCTTGGCATGAATGTGGTTTTGGTCGAGCGCTATGCGACTTTAGGCGGTGTCTGTCTGAATGTCGGTTGTATTCCTTCCAAAGCTTTGTTGCACGTTGCTGCAGTGATCGATGAAACCGCGAATATGTCCGGTCATGGCGTCACTTTTGCTAAGCCTCAAATTGATCTCGATGCTTTACGTGCACACAAAGATGGCGTCGTAAAAAAAATGACGACCGGCTTAACCGGCATGGCAAAAGCACGTAAAGTCAATGTGTTACAAGGTCTCGGTCAATTCTTGAGTCCTTACCATTTGGAAGTCACCGCAAACGACGGCAGCAAAAAAGTTGTGCAGTTCAAGCAAGCGGTCATCGCCGCGGGTTCTAGCGTCGTGAAATTGCCATTCGTACCGGAAGATCCGCGCATCGTTGACAGCACTGGAGCCTTGGAGCTGCGTCAAATTCCAAAACGCATGTTAGTTATTGGTGGCGGCATCATTGGTTTGGAAATGGCAACTGTGTATTCAACACTCGGTGCGCGCATTGATGTGGTTGAAATGATGGATGGTTTGATGCAGGGCGCTGATCGCGACATGGTCAAAGTCTGGCAGAAGCATAACGAAAAACGCTTCGACAACATCATGACCAAGACCAAGACAGTCGGTGTTGAAGCACTACCAGAAGGTATTAAAGTCACTTTCGAAGCAGCGGAAGCTGGTGTAGCAGCTCCGGCGGCGCAAATCTATGATTTGGTTTTGGTGGCTGTTGGTCGTAGCCCTAACGGCAAAAAAATCGCTGCAGACAAAGCGGGCGTGATCGTCACTGATCGCGGCTTCATCAATGTGGACAAACAAATGCGCACGAACGTACCGCATATTTTTGCGATCGGCGATTTGGTCGGTCAACCTATGCTGGCACATAAAGCTGTACATGAAGCACATGTGGCTGCCGAAGCTGCTGCTGGTCACAAAGCTTATTTTGATGCGACCATTATTCCATCCGTCGCATACACCGATCCAGAAGTCGCTTGGGTAGGCGTGACCGAAGATGAGGCGAAAGCCAAAGGCTTAGCAATCGAGAAGGGCGTGTTCCCATGGGCTGCTTCAGGACGCGCTGTGGCGAATGGTCGTGCAGAAGGATTTACTAAGCTAATTTTTGATGCCGAGAGTAAGCGAATTATCGGTGGTGGCATAGTCGGAACACATGCCGGTGACATGATTGGTGAATTGGCAGTCGCAGTCGAAATGGGCGCTGATGCAGTTGATATCGGTAAGACGATACATCCACATCCAACCTTGGGTGAAACCATGGGCATGGCTGCTGAAGTTTACAAAGGCGTTTGCACTGACTTGCCACCACAGCGGAAAAAGTGATTTTCCGATCGTACTGTGAATGTTGAGTTGAAAATCCCTGATGTTATCCATCAGGGATTTTTTTTACGTAGCTCACATAATTCGAAGATCGTATTGTGTTTTTTTTGAATAGTAAGTCACCAATCAGAACGTGACTAATTTGAGACCTGCCGTCAAAAAAACTGCCAGATCGCTGCGAAATAATTGCGACAGCGACTCTATGAATTCAATATCGGCCAGTCGGCGGTGTCAGCATTGAAAAAACCGCATTCGTTCAAGGCCCGTGTGAAACGACCATCTTCGACAGCGCGTTGGAGTTCCGGAAAAATCGCTTCTGCCAGTGCTAGTGCCTGTGGATTTTTAGCGCAGGCAAAATGACGAGAGCCACTTAATGCGAGACGTATTTTGGGAACGGGGATTAACTGACAATCGTCGAGTTCTATTTTCATTTGATGGTGAGTGGTAAATGGTGCGAGCAGGGCATCGACCTGATCACTACAAACCATATACACCATTTGCCGCCACGTTTTGACGTCGAGACAGTGCGTTATTCCAAGTTGATTTAGTGTATTCCAGTCAGCACTCCAATCTCGGTTTGATACAAGACGTAACTGCATAAAGTCCTTAAGTGAAGAGCAGTTCAATGCATGTTGGTTGTGTAAAGAGGTGTAGATCCCAACGATAGATTGCCCATCAGCAATTACGGCTTCCGACATGCAAATTTCTTCGGCATAGGCGGATAAGTCTGACTCCCAGCAAGTTGTGGCTAATGCACTAATGTTTGAGGTGCGGAGTTGCTCAAGGCCATTCGCATAGCTGTCAACCGCGATCAATTCATACGGATGATTTGGGAAAACTGTTTGGAATGCGCGGATAAAGAAAGCAAGTTCTACCACATCACGACGGCTATGCTCTCCGACGAATTGTTCTACTTGTTCTATGCTACGACCATCCAAAAATAACTCATAATCTTCCAATACGTCTTTGGGAACGCCAAATTTGTGCAGGTCAGGATTTGCCAGCGGTGCTATCAATGGCAACAGCAGTCGGATGCTGGTACCTTCGCCCGGTATTGAGTGAATCTCGATTTTCCCACCAAAAATTTGCGTGACGACGGTGTGCGCGAGATGCATGCCTAGGCCACTACCACCTTTACCTAATTTCGTCGTAAAAAATGGCTCAAAAACCCGCTTGAGTATCGCTGCCGGGATACCGTTACCATCGTCACTAAAATTGATCTCGACCATATCCTGCTGACATGCTTTTGCACTCAGTAGCATGTGCCCTTGTGAGATGTTATCGAACGCATGTAGTAAGGCGTTATTGATAAAGTTGATGAGGATTTGACTCAAAGGTCCAGGAAATCCATCTAACATCAGGTGAGGATCGACGTCAATATTGAGCACGTGAGGCGTTTGGCGAATCCGCGGCAGCATCGCTAATTGGGTCTCCTCAACTACATCGAGTAAGCGAAATTGTCGTCTTTGTTCAGAGTGCTGATCTGCCGATAGTTGCTTAAAACTGCTGATTAATGTCGCCGCGCGTTCCAGATTTTGATGCAGCATGGCAGTGCCATGTTTGGCATCGGTGAAAAAATCTCTTAGTGCTTTGCGGGTAAACGTTGACTCGCTGATGATTTCCAATTCTTTGATCTTATCAGACAAGGTACTACTCACTAGCAGCGCGTTACCGATCGGGGTGTTGAGTTCATGAGCGATGCCGGAAACTAGCGAACCTAGTGCGGCATTTTTTTCATTTTGCACCAACTCATACCGGGTTCCTTCCAAATTTTGTAAGGTGTCGATCAATCTTGAATTGCTGGCGGCTAAAGCGCGCGTCCTTTCTTCAACCCGCGACTCAAGCTCTTCGTTACTCTGTTTTAAAGCAATCTTGAGACGTTCGGATTCTCTTAATTCTTGTTGAGACAAACGCCATTCCCAAGTCAGATAAGCCAAGATAATCGCGAGCCAGAAGAAGATCGCTCCTAGTCTAAAATTTTCAGTCGAGATCCACTGTCCGATAAATTCGGCTGACTCTAAGGTGATGCTGTGTTTTCCCGCTGTGACATTGCCACCAGTGGTAAAACTAATGGTCCTAACGCGATCTAACTCAGGACCCAAGTGCTCGATTCTCGTAGGATGCGCCTGCGTCCACCATGATGCGACCATGAATTGATTGAGTTTAAACTCGACGGTCTCGGCATTTTGATTTGGGTCGTACACGATTTCATGTGGCTTTAAGCTGGTGGCCGAGTTTGGTGTTGAATAGGCGGGATTAAAATTGCGTAGAAATACTCTGACTGGCGTTGTTTTTTCAGGTCCTTCGCTACGAACTCGTAAGCGCAGGCTATCAAAACGATTTAAATTGATACCGTCCTTATCATCGCCTAGCTGAATGGCCAGTTCGCAATAAGGCCATTGGTAGGCAACGACAATATCACAATCGAGTCGTATGCTTTCGGTGCTTTTCGTTAGCTTGGCGACACTTTTTCCACCTTCGGGTCGGTCATCAATCACCGAGATGTTAAGCACTCTTTGGGCATCGATGAACAAAGAACTTTTCATCCAATGTTCATTGGCATAGAGGGCGAACAGACTCAGAATGGCCAAGCCCAGAATGCAGCGACGCAACAGTCTGCGTATAGCGTGAGAGTGGTTCGGCTGTTTCACCATAATTGATACAGGCAAATGGAGATGTTTTTGATTTTACGCGCATTTTTGGGCAACACTGTTGGAAAATGTTCTCTCCTAAAAAAGAACTTGATAGAAATCCCATCAACGCAGATACTTGTACATATTTTATAAATATATCAATCAATACCATCGCTATTGACCAGCCACGTTAGGATCATCAATGAAATCTATGCTTTCTAAATCACTTTGCTTTTTGTTTGTGCCACTTAGCTTGAGTGGCTGCAGTTTGCAAAGTCAGCAATTGACGACTTGGCTCTTGAGTATTTTTTCCATACTAGCGTTGACCTTTATGCTGCTTTGGGCAAAACGCTTAATCGCCATGCGAAAAGAAGGGATCGATTGGCGCTGGCCACGCCAGGTGGAGATCGTAATTGGCGCTATTACGGATTTTTTTGATACCCTGGGAATAGGTTCATTTGCGCCGAGCACTGCTTTTTTTCGACTCGGCAAACTCGTGCCAGATGAGTTGATACCAGGAACCTTAAATGTTGGTCATACCTTGGGAACCATTACCCAAGCCTTAATCTTTATTCAAATTGTTCAAGTTGCCCCGACCACGCTTTTGCCGATGATCCTAACCGCTGGGGCAGGGGCGTGGTTGGGCACAGCCATCGTTGGTAGTTTGCCGCGTTTTCAGATCCGTATCGGTATGGGCTCGGCTTTGTTAATCGCGGCAATGATTATGTTGTGTTCTCTTTTGGGCTTGTTGCCTGCTGGATTAGATGCATTAGAGTTGACAGGCTGGAAGTGGTGGGTTGGCGTGATTGGCAACTTCATCTTGGGACTCTTGATGCCGTTGGGAATTGGTCTGTATGCGCCATGCATGATACTTGTTAGTTTATTGGGCATGAGTCCTTTAGCGGCGTTTCCAATCATGATGGGATCCTGCGCATTTTTGATGCCGATTAGCAGTCTGGGCTTTATCAATAATCAAAAATATCTACCTTCTGCAGCTCTCGGCCTTGCGATCGGTGGCGTGCCTGCTGTCTTGTTGGCGGCCTATATTGTCAAGTCATTGCCGCTCGATTATGTGCGCTGGATCGTCGTGCTGGTGGTGTCGATTGTTGGATTGACGATGCTAAATTCTGCGCGTACGGAGTACAAACAATCGCAACGTAAATGAAATGCTAGCTACATTTTAATTTTCCTGCGCTTAATCACCTATCCCTTATCCAAAATTCAAATTC
>JAYVHZ010000095.1:0-4664 GCA_043770645.1 Undibacterium sp.
CCACTTTTATTGATGCTTTGTTTTAGTTGATTTTCCAGTATGGCAGGTAAATTTTCGGCGAGTTGTCCTACCGTCGCATCACCAATGAGAGGACGATCTTCAGGTAGCGTCAAACCCTCTTGATGAGTTGTAGTTGCCTCGCCCAATAAATGACTAATTAACTGACCAGTTGAACTCAATTCCGTCTTTATGCTCTGTGGATCTTGTAGAACTTGAGCGTAGTTTGCAATAGCGTTGCTAGCGTGTTGTGTGATGAAAGCTGGTGCAACACTCGTGCTGCGACTGGCTGTGTCCGCAGCGAATACAGAAGCATCTGCCTCTAAATCTTGGTAGTCACTAGCAGGTGCGAGAAGCAAGATCTCGTGTCGAATGTTGCCAGATTGCGCGGGCAACGCGGGCGACGTGAGCGCTGTCTTGGGCGCATCAGTCAAAAAACTAATGTAAGGGCTAAGGCGATTGAGTTGTAAGGGCAGATGGTCACCGACCTGTGTGCCCATCGGCAATTCGAGGTGCAACATCAAGCCAGCGACCTTGGCAGTATAACTACCATCGTCTAATTGACTCGTCACTTCAGCCTGAACGCTATTGCCGACACCGATCTCAGTCAATTTCGTCAAAACATCTTGCTTCACATTGTCAATCCATTTGCCTGACATTGGTGCGTCGATTCTTGCTCGATCCGCACTGTCCTGACGCATCGGGGCACCTTGCAGTTCCGCGACATAACTGCCATCGTCTAATTGCGCGATGACTCCGGCTTTTTGCTCAATCTGTGGAGTCTGTGTACTCTGTGGAGTCTGTGGAGTCTGTGGAGTCTGTGTACTCTGTGGAGTCTGTGGTGTCTGTGATGTCAGAGCATAGTTAGCAATCGCGTTGCTAACGGGATTGGTGACAAGATGCGGGGTATTGGGTTCAGTCTGCGTACTCTGTGGAGTTTGTAGAGTCTCAGCATAGTTTGCAATCGCATTGCTAGCTTGTTGCGTGATGAGAGTTGGTGCAATACTCGTGCTGCGAGTGGCGGTGCCAGCAGTGAATACAGGGACATCAGCCTCTACGTCTTGGTAGCCACTCGAAGGTGCCATAAGCGAAATCTCGTGTTGCAAGTTGCCAGATTGCGAGGGCAACGCAGGCGACGTTAACGTCGTTTTTGGAGAGTCAATCAAAAAGCCACCATCCAATTGCGCGGTGACACCTGCTTTTTGTTCAGTCTGCGTACTCTGCGGAGTTTGTAGAATCTCAGCATAGCTTGCAATCGCGTTGCTAGCCTGTTGTGTGATGATAGTCGGTGTAATACTCGTGCTGCGATTGGCCGTGCCTGCATTGTAGATAGGCGCATCACCCGTCAAGTCTTGGTAGCCACTTGATGGTGCCAGAAGCAAGACCTCGTGTTGTAAGTTGCCAGATTGCGTGGGCGACGCAGTCGATGTGGGTGTGGTTTTGGGCGAATCAATCAAAAAACTAATGTAAGGGCTAAGGCGATTGAGTTGCAAGGGCAACTTGTCACCGACCTGCGTTCCCATCGGCAGATCGAGGCGCAACATCATACCAGCGACTTTGGCAGTATAACTACCATCGTCCAATTGACTCGTCACTTCTGCCTTAACGCTATTTCCTAATCCTATCCTAGCCAGTTTCACTAAATCGTCTTGCTTAACATGGTCAATCAATTTACCTAAAATTGGCGCTTCGATCTTTGCACGATTTGCACTGAACAACGAGGTGCTTTGCAAATCCATTATGGTGTCTAATTCGCCATTCGACGATGGCAGCAAAGGAATTGTTTGTTGACTTGCAATGGGCTTATTACTGATGGGATTTGTTGGGCGGGCTTGATTCGAGGTGTTTAACAAAAAACTGACGCGGGGCGTGAGGCGATTTAGTTTCAGCGTGATGGCATCGCCAATCCGCGTACCCTTGGGTAAATCTAGGCGCATAGGCGCGCCTTCTATCTTAGCGATATAGCTGCCATCATCTAATTGCGCGATGACTTCGGCTTTTACTTGATTTCCCAAACCGATCTGACTGAGCTTGAGCACAATATCTTGCTTGATTGCTTCAATAGTTTTGACGGCAGTCGGCGCCTCTATTCCGGTCGGAATACTTAATTTGGGATCTATGCGTGGAAAGATTTCAGACATGCGTGCTCACCATCGTTGATTATTTGTTCTGTGTCTATGGCCTGTTAGCTATAACGGCAGGATAGTGTAATTCCACAATTGTTAGTGTGTTTTCTTTTTTGCTATTTCTATGGAGTCGATTCGTCGAGTCTAAACTGGGTAACACATATCGACTTTAAAAATAAAGTGTAAATGCGTGTAAATAGAAGCGTCATGCGAAAAATTATTCTTTGTGTAATTTTTGACGCATTTTTAAAATCGCGGACCACCTTAACGGTCGGTTTTTTCATTCCTTGAGTCTTTTTTGACGAAATATGCACAAAAAGTAAATAAATATTTTTTAAGGCACTTTTCTCTAAAGAAATGTTTTGAAGCTCCGTAGAAGGATGGCACGGCACAAGAAAGCGTAGTAAAGCAGAAGAAAAAGTAGGGCATTACCAAGCTAAACTTTTTCAAGCCTTGTCCGATAAACAGAACAACAGTTTTTTGTTTGAAGCAAAAAGAAAAAACAAAAAACGTTGATCGCACTTGAGTCTTATTCAATTTGTATCCTAAAGGAGAACTACCATGGCCAGCTTCATCAATACCAATATCTCGTCGTTAAATGCACAACGCAATCTCGACAGTTCCAAAATGGGTCTCACCACGGCTCTGCAACGTTTATCAACAGGTTTGCGCATCAATAGCGCGAAGGATGATGCCGCAGGTTTGGCAATCGCTAGTCGCTTCACGACGCAAATTAACGGCTTGAATCAAGCGGTACGTAATGCCAACGATGGTATCTCTTTAGCGCAAACCGGTGAATCCGCACTTGCCGAAATTACTAACAACTTACAACGTGTTCGTGAACTCTCAGTGCAGGCAGCCAACTCAACGAACTCGACATCAGATCGTGCTGCGATCAATCTTGAAGTGCAGCAGCGTTTGTCAGAAATTGATCGTACTGCTTCCCAAACATCGTTTAACGGTCAAAAAATTCTTGATGGCTCGTTCGGTTCAGCAGCGTTTCAAATCGGTGCGAATGCAGGTGAGACAATTAGTGTTGGTCTGTCGACTAGTATGCGTAATACCGCGATCGGTCAGATTGCAACAACCACATCAGGTACTTTCGGTTCTGCGGGTACCAATGGTCGGGTCGCTTCTACTGCATCCGCTGCCTTTAATTTTAGCGCGCTTGGAAGTGCTGATACGGCAGGTAATGTCGGCTTCACAGCAACTTCTTTTAATTTCTCAGGTGCAGTTTCAGCAGTTAGCGGCACATCTACGGCGCAGGTGATTAACGCGAGTGCAGACTTCAGTACCGCTGGCGTTGCGCAAGTCGATGCTAGCGTAGCCGCTGGTAATGCTCTAGTTTCGACTTTCGACTACAGTGGTGCTGGTCTTGCGCAGTTCGATGTAAATATTGCGGGTAGTACGACCACACAAGTAGGTATCACGTTAAGTACAAACCTTGCTTCTGGCGCGGCCGTGGCGACAGAGATGCAAAACCAAATCAGAGCAACCGCAGGTAATGAAAATGTCTCTGTGGCTTTCTCAGGTGGTACTTACACGTTCACGAATACTGGCAAAGCAGGTGCTGGCAATGCAATCACGATCAGTAATACGGATGCGAATGCAGGACTTGCTACACAGGACTTTTCAACTAACACACCGGTCAACGGCAACGTAGCGACTCCTACCGGAAATGCAACGATGACGATTGATGGGCAAAATATAACCTTAAGTGGTAATAATCTTAGTAGAGCGGCAATAGCAACCGAACTCACTACGAGAATGCAGGCAAGTGCTCTTGGTGCAGATTATAGTGCTTCGATTAACGGAAGCAATGAATTGGTGATTACACGCGCTAATAGCGCTTCAGCTGTCGCGATTACGAATGTTGATGCAAATGCAGCTACAGCTGGATTTGCTAACTCTGCTGGTGTTGCTGGTGTTACGGCAAGTCCCGGTAATGCCGCTAGTTTGACGATTGACGGTAATGCCGTCACATTGAACTCAAATTACGGCAGCTACGCTGGTCTGGCTGGTGCCATTCAGGCACAATTGGGCGGCAGTTTTGCAGTAACGAACACCGCTGGCGCGATATCGATCGCACGTACTACGACGGGTGCTAGTTCTACTGCGGTGAACATCGCTTCCGCAGATGCAAACGCACAATCTGGATTGGGCCTGGCTGGAGCCACTGTGACTGGTACTGCAGGTACCTACTCGACCGCTGGCGGCGCAGCGAGTTTCGATGTTGATGGCAATACTGTGACATTAAATACCAATCTGACAGATCGGGATGGCGTTGCTGCTGAAATTCAGACCCAGTTGTCAGGTGCAGGCTATACCGCCGCAAACGTTGCTGGCGTGATCACGATCCAAAAGACTGGTTCAACGGCTGCTGTCAATATCACCGGCGCTGATGCTAATGCTACAGCAGCAGGTTTTGGCTATCGTAGTGGTACCGCTGGTAGTGCTGCAGGTGCTACGAATCTTTCTGACTTTAGTATCAATGGTACTTCTCTCAACGGCTCCTACACCAGTTCCCAAAATCTTGCCGAT
>JAYVHZ010000096.1:0-2264 GCA_043770645.1 Undibacterium sp.
CTGTTTTAGCTGCAATTCGACTAAACGCATGGCAAGTGCTTCAGAGGTGCCGATACCCTGAATATTGAGATTGTGTCCTTTTTCCCAACGCCAACCATAGTCACGTTTATTTTTGTTGTTTAACTCAATCGGAAAAATGTGACTCAACTCGATGAGATCCCGTTGCACGGTACGAACCGAAGTCTCATACCCACGGTCTTTCAGTTTATCGGCAATCTCACTGGCTTTGTCCCATTTCCCTTCGTTTGGATTGTTGGAACGGCTTACTGTCAGTAGGCGCAACATTTCCCACTGCCGAAGCAAAGTAATACGCATTCTCTTGTTATCAGTAGGCATGATTCTTCCTTGGTATCTTAGCTTTTCTTGTCAGCGAGAGATGGTATCTCGTTCACCGGAATGCCTTGTAAAAGCCAAGCTAATCGCACCATGGCTAAGGTATCGAGGGTGCAGTATTCCTTCAACCCATCAGTCAATTCCTGTTTTCGAATTGCCGAAGTTTTAGGATGCAAAATTTCACGGAACGCCACTTGAGCATCACCTCCGTTACTTACGGCTAACTGCTCGTAACACAAATCTGGGGCGATGGTTGGCAGTATGGCTTTAATTGACCATGAGCCATGCATCGCTGGATGGTAGTAATTGGCGCGAGTGATCGGTAGTAAGTCAACGATTCGAGCATTGATAGCTAGTAGTGCATCAGCGAGATCTGGGTACAGATCTGCTAGCTCCGCGATGCGACTTTTTTCAAATGATTCAAAGTACACGAAGATTGGCCCATGAGTGCCGAGTACTTTCAACATTTGATCCGCACATGACCTACGTGGATCTTCACCTGAGACGTCCAAAAACATCTCGTGCGTTAAGGTGTGATCCGCAGTTTCGATATGGCATGACCATTGAAAAGGTACTTGCGTTGTATAGGGGCGCGTTTGCGGCCAGCGTGGAACAGCCAGATTGATTGTTTCGAAATCCAAGTAGTATCGTGGTGAACCAAATTTCGCCAAAATCTCCTTCGCATACGGTCGTAACTCAGCTATGCCTGATTGGCTCACACCCTGTATCCATTGCTGAGTATCATTAAGATCTGACAGCGGGACTCGCAACGCATCGTTGATATCATTCGCACGCAACCCATCTTTCTTTGCGCTAGACATACGATAAAGTATATCCAATGAGTAGAAAGGCTCTGGCACGTCTGCACTATCTTTGCTACAGTATTTTTTGAATGGACATTCAAACGGTTCGTCACACTGAGAACCAGGCTCTATGTTCGGCTCTCGATTCGACAAAGTCGTGCGCACACCGGTGACCCAACCCGTAACCAAGTGAATTTTCGCCTCTACAGCTTGAGTGACGTTTTTGAGATTGAATAGCCCTTGGTAATCGTCATTGCCTTGATAAACGAATGCCGTGTTGATGTGAGCAATTTCTATGTCTTGCAATGAAATTCCATTTTGTACTATTACCCATGCCTCAATTGCACAATCGTCCAATTGATTTGGCTTGATGCTGGCGCTAGCTTTAACTGTCGTCATGGTGTACCCATGGGTTTTTGGTAGTAGTAAATCAGAACGAACCAACAATCCATCATGTTGAAATGTGGCTTCGAAAAGTGGTAGATCCGGCGCCGTCTGGATTGCGGACTTAGTGGCCAGCAAAGCAGCGGAAAGTTCGCCTTTTATAAGAATCCCATTCGGATAAAACCTTCGCGCGACTTCGTTAACCTCGAATCCAATTTCAAAGGTCGTTTGCAATGCATCCGAAATGTCTAACAGATCACGGCGATGAGTTTCTAACCAAAGACGCTTTGGACATTGCTTCCAAGCGATGATGCGCGATTTAGTCAGGCCTAGACCTTGCATTTAGATCTCCGTTTGCTTTGAGTGATACGATAAGATAACAGATAGAAGCGACGAATTGTGTCGCTTATGATTCTTGGACTACTTGGAATATCTTTTGTGGAGTTCGATCAATTTGAATGACCCATTATCTTTTTGCAGATGTTGGTTTTGTAGACGGGCTTCATGAGGTTTTACAATAGTGATGGTGAGATCAATATTCTGCGACACGCGCATTAATTGGGGGCTGGACATGAATAGGAGAGCCGAGTCTTTACTAAAAAATTCGTTATGCGTCCTTGCGTAAAAATTCATTTGAGTGCTAGAATTTCGGGGCACTTAAGTGTGCGTGGTTTCTGAGCGACCACCACTGAGTAGCTGCCTTCTCAGTTGATTAGCTCAAAGGAATCGTCCTCACACTCCAAA
>JAYVHZ010000097.1:0-12394 GCA_043770645.1 Undibacterium sp.
TGATGTTCAAGACCTAGCAATCGGCGGCTTGGTGCACAACCTAACGAATCGTTGGAATGTTAACAGCCCAGTCGGCACCTCCACCGAAGTCAGTTTCAGTTTCGTATTGAAAGCACCAACGTCGGGTATCGGGAGCGATCAGTTCCGAGCCTTTACTGCTTCAGAGCAAGCCGCTGTCAGAAAAATTCTATTAAACCTAAGTGAGTTTACTGGACTGAGCTTTAAAGAACTCGATGAAAATAGCGCGCAAGTTGGCAGCATCCGTTTCGGTGTCAGTCAACAATTGAACAGCAAAGGCGCAGCCAATTTTCCCGGTGAAAATGGAGATGCTGGAGGCGATGTTTGGATGGATGTCGAATCTATGCTGAATCTCGCTGTCGGCTCCGAAGGATACGCTGCTTTACTTCATGAAATTGGTCATGCTCTTGGTTTACGGCACACACGTAACATCGATCCACAAGATCGCTACGAGCAAGAAATGTTGCTTAGCTATGATTTGACTAGTTATACAGTGATGTCGCAAACGCCCTCGACCGACGGTCTGTTTCCCTCAACTTGGGGAGCGATGGATATCTCCGCTCTCAGATATTTGTATGGAACTAAAGCGGTTAACGTAGGTAATAATTTACACGTATTGAACGACACATATGCCACGTCAGAAACCAGTATCATCGATGATGGTGGTATCGATACGATTGATGCTCATTTGGCGATGATAGGCGCAAGTATCGATTTGACACCGGGGAATTTAAGTAGCTTTGGTGTGACTGCGAATGGCATACCAGCTGTGAACAATATTTCGATTGCGAAAAATACTTGGATAGAAAATGCGATTGGATCTTATTTTGATGATTTTTTACTCGGTAATGCACTAAATAATCAACTCACGGGTGGCAAGGGAAACGATTGGATCGATGGTGGACTAGGAAGCGATATTGTCGTTTTTAGTGGAGCGCGCAAAGATTATTTATTGAGCACCGCGTTTGGAAAAACCTACGTCAATGCGAGAGATGGTGTTAGTGGATTTGATACTCTGATCAATGTCGAAGTGCTGCAGTTTGCTGATCAAACGATGACTTTGGGTAGCGCCAGTGCAGGGAAAGATGTGCTGATTAGTGTCGATCAAAATTCACAAGTTTCTGGTCAGCTTTTCGATATTACCGAATCAGAAATTTTGAAATATGCGCTCGATCTGAAACCAGAAAATGGCAGTATTGAATTGAACAGCAGTGGTGAGTATCTTTATGTTCCAAAAGCGAATTTTGGGGGAATTGATAGTTTTACCTATACCGTTACTGATTCTAAGGGGGGCATAAGCATGTTCACCGGCTTCATTCAGATCAATGTCACTACTTCCAAAATTGATGGGGGCGCTGGTAATGATATTCTGCGTGGGACTGTAGGCTCAGACACGATTTCAGGATTTTCAGGAAATGATCTCATCTATGGGGATGCTGGTCACGATACGATCAACGGTGGTGCCGACCTAGATACCATGGTTTTTTCAGGCAAATTATCGAATTATAAAATCACGCATAGCGGTAACAGTTACCAAGTCAATGCGAAGTCGGGCAATGATGGAAACGATATTTTGACAGCAGTGGAGTATCTGCAGTTTAGCGATATGACGGTGAATTTAACGATTCAAGACCTTGCTAAGAGCGCGCCGCAAGCGAACGTGCAAAGATTAATTGAATTGTATGTTGCATTTTTTAATCGTGTGCCTGATGCTGATGGCCTGGCGTATTGGATAAGCGAAATGGCTAGTGGCAAGTCTATCTCGCAAATAGCCGAAGTGTTTTATGACGCGGGCGTGCATTTCTCCCATCTGACAGGATTTTCTGCAACGATGAGCAATACCGATTTTATCAATGTTGTTTACAAAAATGTCTTAGGTCGTAGCGACGGAGCAGATCCTGGAGGACTCAGCTATTGGAACGCAGAATTAGTTTCTGGTAAAGCCAATCGAGGTACGCTAGTCTCTACCATACTTGACGCCGCGCATGGATTTAAGGGCGATGTGACTTGGGGATGGGTCGCCAATTTACTTGACAATAAAATTGAAGTTGCAAAGACTTTTGCGATTGATTTTGGCTTGGGCTATGCGTCTTCGGATGAGGCGATTCGCCAAGGAATGTCGATTGCCGCTGCGGTAACGCCAACCGATATTCAAGTAGCCTTAAGCCTGATTGGTGTATCAACGGCGGATTTGGCATTAAACTGAATCGACAATGGATAGTGTGGTATGACGATAAAGCTGAAAGGATTCAAAGTGAGAAGAATAAAATTATTTGTGTTGTTGATAACGTGCATGAGTATGGCTGGATGTGGCACCTTGAGCCAAGTACAAGCATGGGAGAAAGGTAAATTGGCGCGTCAAGATATGAAATTTGACCGTGATTTGTTGGATGCTAAGTACGTTGATCACACTTATTTTAGTAAAGAAGCTGCGACCGGCGGTACCAGCGTTGGCGGCGGTGGATGTGGTTGCAATTGAGATTTTTTTGATCAACTAATCAGAATCGCGTAAAAATTATGATGCCAAAGCCCGAAAGCTCATCTGGTCACGTAGTCGGTGCAGCCTTAATGACAGCAGCTTTATCTTTGTTCGTGAGTGATGCTGCACATGCCGATGAGCCACCTGAGCGTGGTTTGATCGCGTATAAATATCTTGATTACTTTGATTATCAAGCCAATGCTGATCGTGTGCGAGTGCGTGCTTCGGCGGTGAAACTGCTGACACCTATCGCCGGTGAGTGGGCCTTAGGGTCGTCTTTCACTACCGATGCGATCAGTGGCGCTTCTCCTGTTTATCATAGCTCCGGAATTAAAAAACTGCGCGATCGACGTAATGCAGCAGATGCTGATATTAGCCGTTATTTTGCCAATAGTACGATTAAGCTTGGTGTCAATTATTCGCATGAAAGCGACTATTTATCAAAAGGCGTCTCGTTACAGGGGAGCTATTCTTCTGCCGACAGAAACACGGTAGTGAGTGCCGCGCTAGGGGCGAATAATGATGTCATTAATCCTGCTAATCGAATCGTACGTGATGAGAGAAAAACAGTGCGAGACATGCTTTTAAGTGTCTCGCAAGTACTGACGCCGAATGATATTGTGCAGTTAAATATAGGCATATCGCGCGGGCGAGGTTATTTTTCGGATCCTTACAAAGTCTATGATGAGCGACCACGGGAACGCAACAATCGCCTGTTTATGCTGCGATGGAATCATCATTTGGAGCAGTTCGATGGCTCTGTAAGGGCTAGTTACCGTTATTTTGCAGATTCATGGAAGATCAAAGCGCATACCATGACCTTGGACTATGAACAGTCGCTGCCGCAAGGGTGGAGCATTACGCCAATGTTGCGATGGCATAGCCAAAGCGCAGCAGCATTCTATGTTGATGCTGGTCCAGCTGATTTTCCATTTCCGCCCAATCCACCTGATGATGCAAAATTTTTCTCGGAGGATCATCGCGTTTCTGCTTTTGGTGCAGTGACCTACGGACTGAAATTGACGAAACAACTCAATGAGGATTGGTCAGTCGATTTGAAGTATGAGCGTTATAAACAAGCGGATGCGCTTAAATTATTTGGTCGTGGTAGCCCAGGATTGCTGGCGTTCTATGCACGTAGTTTTCAAGTTGGTATTGCCAGACAGTTTTGATTTTTGATGTCAGTTTTTTTAGAAATAGTGTATGCAGATTTTTCGATTTCCCTTTAAGGCAATGGCATGTGCATGTGAAATCGTTTTAGCGCATCGTGAATTTGTGCAGGCGCAAGTTGTGGCGGAAAAAGCGATTGCTGAAGTGCGGCGCATTGAGAAGAAATTCTCGCGCTACCAAGACGATAGTATTTTAAGTCAGATTAATCAGTCTGCAGGTAAGGGCGCCGTAGCAGTTGATTCTGAAACTTGGAGTTTGTTGGAGTATGCCGAAAATTTGTTTCAATCGAGCGAGGGATTGTTTGATATTACTTCCGGCATTCTTCGACGGGCATGGAATTTTTCAAAAGCGGAGTTGCCCTCAGAGCGACAATTGGAAAGTCTTTGTGCGTTAATTGATTGGCGTCGAGTTGAACGGTTTGATCAACAAATTCGATTGCCACAAGCGGGCATGGAAATTGATTTTGGTGGTTTTGGTAAGGAATATGCATCGGATCGCGCTGGCGTCATATTGCTTGAGCAGGGTATTCGTTCTGCTTATGTAAATCTTGGCGGTGATATTCGGGTAATAGGCCCGAAGCCAGATGGGCAAGCGTGGCAGATCGGCATACAAGACCCGCGTGAATTAGAGCAGTTGATAGCGTCGATCCCGATCGAACGTGGGGCGCTGGCGACAAGTGGCGACTACGAACGGTATTTTGATTTGAATGGACAACGTTTTTGTCATATTTTGAATCCTCACACTGGGCAATCTGTGAATTATTGGCGATCCATTACCGCGATGGCATCACTGACGACGATGGCAGGTAGTTGTACAACGATAGCAATGTTAATGCAGGAAAAAGGACTAGATTTTTTGCAAAAGACTGGCGTCAATTTTTTGGCGGTTGATCATTTAGGGCGTATTTTTAGAAACAACTGAGCGAGGTGAGGGACTGCCTCGTCGCTGATTTGAAGAGGAAACAATCATGCCGACAATAACGGGCACGCAAGGTAATAACCTTTGGAAGGTAATCAATCCAGGTACATATGTGATTGATGGACTAGGTGGTGTCGATACGCTTGATTTAGGAACCTCATTGCGTTCTGAATACACCATCCGGCGAGGTAGTAATGGCGAAATTTATGTTGACACGGTTTCTGGTGCAAGCTCAAGTTTTAGCGCCACTCTTTATAACGTCGAGAAACTTTTGTTCGCAAACGGCACAGATAGCATTGATCTAGCGACGTTTTTCGCCGATGTAACAGCGCCGACCTTGCAGTCTTTTAGTTCGTTAAATAGTCTGCCAGTACAACAAGATATCGTGCTTACCTTTAGTGAGACAATTCTTGCTGCCAGCGGCAGCGTTCGTGTCAAGAGGACGGATGGAAGCATTGTCGAAGAGTTCGATATCGCAAACAGTTCAAATCTCACTTTCAGCGGGAAAAATTTAACGATCAACCCCACTCAAAACTTACCGTATGGGCAGAATTTTGTCGTCGAAGTTAGCTCGGGAGCGATCAAGGATGCGGCCGCAAATTTGTATGTCAATCAACAGACCTACAATTTTAGAACTGTTAATGGTGAGGTAATTAATGGAACGACCTCAAATGACGTGCTGTTGAGTAGTGCTGGAAGCGATACGATCAATGGTGGCACAGGTGACGATCAAGTTGTTTTTAGTGGTAAATTGTCATCCTATAAACTTAGTCATATCGCTTCTACTTTTCTTGTTGCCTCTAAAAATACTGTTGGTGGTAGCGATACGCTAAATCAGATTGAGACTTTGAAGTTTGACGATTTTACTGTCAATTTGAAGATTCAAGATCTAGCAGCCTCTGCGCCAGCGGCGGATGTACAACGATTAATTGAATTGTATGTTGCTTTTTTTAATCGTGTGCCTGAGGCCGATGGTTTGGCGTATTGGATCGGTGATATGAAAAGCGGCATGAAGATTAATGCAATCGCTGAAGTTTTTTATGATGCGGGTATTAAGTATTCTGAGTTGACAGGTTTCTCTACAAGCATGAGTAATGCCGATTTCGTCAACGTGGTTTATCGTAACGTCCTAGGACGTAAAGATGGCGCAGATCCAGAGGGTCTAGCTTATTGGAGCACCCAATTGGCCACAGGCAAAGATAGTCGGGGTTCCTTAGTTTCGACCATGCTTGATTCAGCACACACGTTCAAAGGCGATAAAACTTGGGGATGGGTCGCTGATTTGCTGGATAACAAAATTGTTGTCGCTAAAACTTTTGCGATTGATTGGGGCTTGGGCTATGCAACGCCAGAGGCGGCAATACAACAAGGGATGGCAATTGCTGCTGCAGTCACACCGACCGGCACGCAGGAGGCGATTAACTTGATTGGCATTGCTGGACTCGATATGCAACTCTCTTAGAATTAGTCGCGTTTAGATCGCCTCTAGCAATAAAAAGGGAGTGGATTTCGTCCACTCCCTTTTTTTATACTAGCGACAAAAAGAGACTTACTTTTGTAAGTGGCGATTCATCCAGTTCAGTACCGTGTTATGCCACAACAATGAATTGGCGGGTTTTAAAATGTGATGATTTTCATCTGGGAAGGTCAGCAATTGGCTGTCGATCCCACGACGTTGTAAAGCGGTGAAAGCGGCAAATGATTGTGCACTCGGGACGCGAAAATCGAGTTCGCCTTGTGTCACCAACATCGGTGTTTTCCATTTCAATACATGCGCGGATGGATTGTGTTTTTCATGTTTCGCTGGAACATCATAATATGTGCCGCCGTTTTCCCATTCCGTGAACCATAACTCTTCAGTGGTGTAATACATAGAACGGGTATCGAAAATACCTGCATGATTGACGATGCACTTAAAGCCCTCATTCCAATTACCCGCGATCCAGTTCATCATGAAACCGCCGTAGGATGCGCCCAATGCGCAAGCATTGCTGCTATCTAACCATGGGAATTTTTTCGCAGCGGCAGCCATACCCAATTTTAAATCGACCAAAGGTTTACCACCCCAATCTTGGCTTATGGAATCGGTAAACTTCTGACCGTAGCCAAGTGAACCATGGAAGTCGATAAACACCACCGCATAGCCTGCGCCTGCATAAGTTTGTGGATTCCAACGATAGCTCCAATTGTTCGCAAAACTGCTTTGCGGACCGCCGTGAACGATGAATGCGATTGGATATTTTTGTCCTGCTTTTGCATTCCAAGGTTTCATCACATAGCCATAGACTTTCTCGCCTTTAGCACCAGCGTAACTAAACTGCTCGTATTCGCCAAAGCGCACATCCGCCAAGGCTTGTTTATTGACCTCGGTGATCTGTGTCCAAGAATTTTGCGACAATGTTGACTTGTAGAGTTGTGCGCCAGAAGCCAGATTTGTCTTGGCAATGACTGCCGTATTCGCGCGTACGTCATAACCAGCGACTGAGCCTTGATCGCTTAGTGCCGTGACTTTGCCGTTAGTCGCGTCGATGGAAAATAAACGTAATTGGCCAATGTCAAAAGCACTGGTGTACAAAGTTTTTCCGTCCTCAGACCAAGTTAAATGGTTTGCAGAGCGATCCCAGTTTTCCGCTAGTGCGCGCTTTTTGCCTGTCTTGACATCCATTAACATGATTTGAAAACGGTCAGCTTCGAAGCCTGGGCGTTTCATCGCCAGATAAGCCAGCGTATTGCCGTCTGGTGAAAAGACTGGCTTGGCATCCCATGCCAAATTATCTGCGGTCAGATTTTGTGGTGCAGTGCCACCTGTTGCTGACACTTTGAACAGATCAAAATTCGTTGACCATGCTTCTGTCTTTCCAGCGATACGCGCGGAGAAAACGATCTGCTTGCCATCAGGCGTAAATGCATAATCTTCGTGATCGCCATCAGGTTTGGAGTGAACGTCAGCCTCCAAGCTGCCAGACAAATTCACGGGTGTTTTGCTAGCGATATGTTGATTGTCGAGTGCAGCGGAGAACAGCACATTCCGACGACCATCTGCCCATGTGTCCCAATGACGGATAAACAGTTTGTCGTGAATCTTGCCGCTGGCTGGATTTTTTGCCTTGGCATCGAGGCGATCTTTTGTACAGACCAAATCTGGGCAATCGCGGAAAACTTCAATCGCCATCGCGATTTGATTGTCCGTTGGAGAGACTTTGAAACTTTCCACATCGAGTGGCAAATCAGTCACTTTTTGTGCATCGCCACCAGCGATAGCTAAACGCCACACTTGGCCACTGCCAGAACGGCTGGAGACAAAATAGATTGCATCGCCTTTGGCTGACCATTGTGGACTGGAGTTATTGCCTTCGTTGTTGCTTGCGACGTTGGTTAGTTTTCTCGGAGTTGGTTTTGGATCGCTCAAATTGATCAACCAAAGATCCCAGCGACCCCGATTTTTTTGCAAGTCTGTCGTGCGCTGTGCGTAGACGACGTGCTTGCCGTCAGGCGAAACAGCGGGACTCACAATGCGCTCCATCTTGACCAAATCTTCGGCAGTGAAACCACGACCATCGGCCAAAGCGTGCGAACTCATGCCGATACTCGCTAGAGCGACGACAGCTGCATTTAAAACCAAATTTCTTATTTTCATATCTTCTCCTGTGGGAATACATGCTCGCTGCTTGTTAAGAATTTTGCGAGACGCCATATTTTAGCGGTAAGCCGCTATTTGGAGGTGATATGAAAAAAATACTTCAATTCTCGTGTATTGGTGTTATAGTTAACTACCTCAGTAAATTTGGTTGAGAACATCTTCCGGTGTTTTTTAATAGCAGTAGCAAAGCGTTTTGGAGTGCCTATGGCAACGATATGGAATGACAATGCGCCGATTTATCGGCAATTGAAAGAGGAGGTGATTGCAATGATTTTAGATAAACGTTTACAGGCCGGTGACGCCTTACCATCTGTACGACAAATAGCTGCAGATTTTCAATTAAACCCGATCACGGTTTCGCGCGCCTATCAAGAATTGGTTGACGAAAAAGTTGTTGAGACCAAGAGAGGCATAGGCATGTTTGTATTGGAAGACGCTAGAGATCGATTAATAGCGAGTGAACGTGAGCGATTTCTGAGCGAAGAATGGCCACTTACATTAATGAGAATAGAGCGATTGGGCTTGGATCTAGAAAAATTGCCATTAATAATACATAAGAAAGAGGAGCAATCATGATGAGCCCGTTGTTAACTGCAAAATCTTTGACCAAAAAATTCGGCAAACAGAGTTTATTGAGTGCACTCAATAACGTACCTCGAACGATCGAATTTGAAATTAGATCAGGTCATACTGTTCTTAACCAATTGAACTTTGAAGTTTATCCTGGTCGGATTGTTGGCCTCATTGGTCCCAATGGTTCAGGTAAAACCACCACACTCAAGGCAATTCTTGGACTTACGTCGTTTGAAGGGGAATTATCAGTTCTTGGTTTTGATCCACGTACCCAGCGCGATGCGTTGATGCAGGAAGTTTGCTTTATTGCTGATGTTGCAATTTTTCCTCGGTGGATGCGGGTGGGTGATGCGCTCGACTTTATTGCTGGCGTGCATCCACGCTTTAATCGTGATAGAGCGGAGCAATATTTGGCCGCGACAAAGTTGAACATGAAGATGAAGGTCAAAACTATGTCGAAAGGCATGGTCGTGCAACTACACTTGGCTTTGATTATGGCAATCGATGCGAAGTTATTGATTTTGGATGAGCCAACTTTAGGTCTCGACATCATGTATCGGAAAAAATTCTATCAGCATCTGATGGAAGATTATTTTGACGAGAATAAGACCATCATCATTACGACACATCAAGTGGAAGAAATCGAACACATGCTGAGTGATCTGATTTTTATACGAGACGGCAACATCGTCCTGCAGTCTACGATGGGGGGAATTGAAGATCGCTTTACTGAAGTCAGTGTCGATGTAATGAACCAAGATGCCGCACAGGCATTACATCCAATTGATCAGCGTATGGTTTTTGGAAAATCTTTGATGCTTTTTGACGGTGTTCCTCGTGTGCAACTTGAGCGGTTGGGGAAAACACGAACACCAGCAGTGACAGATCTATTTGTAGCGATGATGAAGGGAAGTTACCAATGAAAACAGTCGTCAGTACTTCAGCAGTAAATCAAGTAAGTGAAGCAACTATTGTGTCAAGATTGAGTCGTACTTTTACGACGATGCGATGGCTGGTGAAGCGTGAATTTTGGGAGAATAGGTCGCTGTTTTTTTGGGGACCACTGGGTATCGCACTTACGCTATGTAGTGTCTTTTTAGCGGCTGCATTTAAAGATAGTCCGTGGCTCATGCATACGAAAATCTTGGACAATAAAAAGATGATGCAAGATGATCCATTGGCTGGCGCAAACTTGATTCGTGATTTCATCGCAACATTAGGAAGCGAGTTACCGATTGTGTTTCAAATGTTCTATTTTTGGATGTTTTGTATTGGCGGCTTCGTGTCGATTTTGTATTTGATGAGTGCCCTCCACACTGAGCGTGTCGATCGCAGTATATTGTTTTGGAAGTCTTTGCCAATTGCTGATTCGCAAACCATCGTTTCAAAAATCCTTTTTCCCTTATTCCTTTCGCCGTTTATATTGTGGGCGACGGTAACGATATTGTTTTTTGTCTCCGTGTTTATATTTGGCGTCGTCTCCGAATTTACTTCGGTAAATGTGTTCTGGCATTTGATGGGAAATCTTAGCCTGTATGGTTCGACATTACAAATTCTTGCCTTATTACCCGTTTTCTCTTTGTGGGCATTACCAAGTATTGGTTGGTATTTGATGGTTTCTGCTTGGGCTAAATCTCGAGTATTTCCGTGGGCTATTGGAATCCCTCTTTTATCAATAGGAGTGCTATTGCTGATAAATCATGTCTTTCACTTCGGGTGGGACATTCGGTGGTATTCGATTCATATTGTCCTACGCTTGATCGCTGGTGTTTTTCCCGCAAGTTGGATACTGGAGCAGCAGAATATTGGTCTACCTGAGCATTATTTCAGTTTGCAAAACATCAGCGAGCAAGCGTGGTTTGCGATAAAAGGAACGTCAATTTGGATTGGCGCAGTGGCTGGAATTGTGATGTTGTTTGTTGCAGTGCGATTGCGCCAATTTAATGAATCGAATACTTAAATATGGAGTTTGAATGTGTCTTTTTGTTTACTCACCATACTCAACTAAATTCGTGACCTCGTATCGCAATAATAATTTTTTGGGATTAATTTCTACGGCGAATTTGCGGTTATGTTTAGAAACGTCAGCGAGTGAAATTCATCGCGCTTTTAAAGGATTTCATCCGTGCTTAAACTATTTTGATCAGAAATCACCTAAATGCATGTCATTTTTGATATGCTGATAATATCGTTTTATTAAATTAACGATAAGATAGTGAATACTTGATTTAGTGAAATAAAAACAATCTTGCGAGGCTTTTCTTTGTTGCTTCGCTGTCTCTTTAAAATGGGAAACCTATGAAACTGAAACCAATTTGTCTTGCCTTTGCATTAGCATTTAGCTCTGCCTCTGTCGTGCTTCCAGCCATCGCTCAAGATGCGAAAGCACCCACAGCAAAAGCAGCAAAATCTGCGAAGGCGACTCCTGCTGCTGTCTACACTTCTGTTGAGGGAATTACCGAGTACCGCTTGGCAAATGGCTTGCGCGTTTTGCTCGCACCCGATGCATCTAAGCCGACTACGACAGTCAATGTCACTTACATGGTAGGTTCACGCCACGAAAGTTATGGTGAAACAGGGATGGCGCACTTATTAGAGCATTTGCTGTTTAAAGGTACAAAAACCAGCGGCAACTTGATGGAACAATTAAGTAAGCGCGGTATGCAATTTAACGGTACGACTTTTTATGATCGTACCAACTACTACGAAACTTTCCCAGCGAGCGAAGATAATCTGCAATGGGCTTTGAACATGGAAGCCGATCGTATGATCAATTCCAAAATTGCTCGTAGCGATTTGGATACTGAATTCTCGGTAGTGCGAAATGAGATGGAAATCGGAGAAAATAATCCATTTCGCGTGTTATGGAAACAATTAGCTGCGGTTTCATTTGATTGGCACAACTATGGCAATAACACCATTGGCGCACGCGCAGACGTGGAAGGTGTAAAGATTGATAATCTGCAAGGTTTCTACCGCAAATTCTATCAGCCAGATAATGCAGTATTAATGGTGGCCGGTAAATTTGATACTGCAAAAACCTTAGCTTTGATTGAAAAGGCGTTTGGCGGTATTGCTAAGCCAAGCCGTCAATTAGAAAAAACCTGGACACGCGAACAAGCGCGTGATGGTGTACGTGAAGTGACTGTGCGTCGTGTAACGGATCAACAAATGGCTGCAGTGTTGTATCCAACTGCACCTGGCAGTCATGTGGACGCCGCAGCGTTGGCAGCTTTGGGTGATATTTTGGGATCATCGCCTAACGGTCGTCTACATAAACAATTGGTTGAAACCAAGCAAGCAGTTGGCGTTGGTCAAATCGTCTTTCAATTAGCTGAGCCAGGCTATTCCATGTACTTGACGATGCTGAGTAAGGATCAAAGCGTCGATGCAGCGAAGAAAATCTTGATCGACACAGTCGAAGGCCTGGAAAAAAATCCAGTCACCGAAGCCGAGTTGAAGCGTGCTAAAACCACTTTGCTTAACGATTTGGAAAAAACCATCAATGATCCACAGCGTTTGTGCGTGAGTATGTCAGAGTCGATTGCGATGGGTGATTGGCGTTTGTTCTTCATTCAACGCGATCGTATCGAAGC
>JAYVHZ010000098.1:0-21353 GCA_043770645.1 Undibacterium sp.
CGCAATCCCATTCAACACCGTCTTTTGCCGAAGCAAGCATACTCATTGCGATAGCGTTCGGAAACTTCATCATAGTTTCAATTGATGCCGTTGCGAGCAATTTCCCTACATCAGGCTCGTTCTCCGATAACACGCTCGCGTACCTCATTCTTATCGAGTTCATTTTTGGCGGGCTCGCGCTGTTATTTCTGCGTTTTTGTGGGTACTCGATTCGTGAACTATTGCCGAGACCGACATGGAAAGGCAGCATTCACGGTGCCATATTGTGTGTTTTTGCACTATTTACCTGGTCGCTTATTGAGCCAGTCTTTTCTAATCGCTTTCTGGAATCCGAACCTATCGCAATCATCGTGTCCAATGCAAGACCCTCGCTAATCTACGTCATAGCAGTATCTGCCTTGAACGGCCTCTACGAAGAATTCTTTCTGCTAGGTTACTTAGTACGTGGCTTTGCTTCGAAAGGCGCATCCTTCGCTATAGGATTTAGTATTTTCGTTCGATTGCTTTATCATCTCTACCAAGGTCCAGTTGGCGCTGTTTCTGTCGTGGTGATTGGATTGGTGTTTAGTCTTTACTATTGGCGTACCCGCTCGCTCTGGCCAGTAGTCTTTGCTCATATACTGGTTGACGTAATCGGACTCGCGCAATAAAAACTAAGCCATGTAGGGTGAGCACGCTTTTTGTGCCCACGCGGATAAGGTAATAGCCATCTAATGGAACCTATTGCCTTCTCGACTTTTCACCCTCAACAACCGTAACGCGTGGGCTCGATGATGCTGCGCCCACACTACGCACTTAATTTCACAACTCGACCTCGCTTACGCAGATAATGTGCGTTTAATTGATCAGCCTCGCGCGTCAAATGCACACTACTAATCACGACATTACTTCGACCATCGACCAAATTTATCGACAGTCGTCGCGGCAACTCTTTGCGACCTTGGTGCGCTTACTCGGTGACTTTGATTTGGCGGAGGAAGCACTGCATGAGGCATTTAGAGCTGCTATCGAAAAATGGCCGACGCAAGGCATTCCGTCTAACCCCCATGCTTGGCTGGTCTCTGCAGTCATGTAGGGTGGGCACGCTTTTTGTGCCCACGCGGATTAGGTAATGGCCATCTAATGGAATCTGTTGCGCTATCGACTTTTCACCTTCAACAACCGTAACTCGGTAAGGCGCAATCGTTTCGTATGGCGTCAATAGCCGCAGGCGTATTGCGCCGTATGGTGGTCGATCGTAGCGAACAGTCATTTCCTTTGATTTTTTATCTGCAAATAAATTGCTTCGTTGTTGATCGGTCGACTGTCGGACGGTGCAATACGCCTTTGGCTATTGCACCCTACTTACGGCACAAATATTTTCCTTTGCCGTTCAAATTAAACACGCAATACATCGCCAATTTTGTCAGGGCGTTTCGCCATCCATCCTAAAAATTCTTAGGATGCGTTTGCGTTTGCAGTAGCTCGGATAATTGTTCGGTTAATTCTTGATCAGCCAAACATTCGCGACGAATCAGTAAGAGTTGGACAACAGCACGTGATCGGCTCAAACCATTGAAAATATTTGCCAATGTGTTGTCGCGTTCTGTGACGGTTTTATAGTTCAGCAAATAGCGCTCATGAGGAGATAAATCGGTTCTCTCGGCAATCGTTTTAAACTCGGCCAGACATTGTAAGCAATATTTTTCTAGGGCTCGTTCTTTGATTTGCTTAAATACCTTCCAATCGGCTTCGGATATTTGAGCCATGATGAATCACTCCTTAAAGATTACTGCCTTATTCTGAATCAAAATCAGGCTGTAAGGCGCAATACATTGCGTCCTACGAATTACCAATTTAATGACTCCTTTTAAAACATCCAAGCAAGAGCTTTCCCAATAAATCGATCTCATTCTCGGGCTCGACAAACTCAAAGCGGTATCTGAAGATGATGCTTGGTCGTCTGTTTTACCAAATTACGTGAAAAATCATGCGCGCCTCAGGACGACTTAACCATGACTTTGTCGGGATGTAACCAATTCGGATGCGCGCGCATACGATCAAGCCAAGCTTGAATGTGCGGGTAATGATGCTCATGAATGCCAACATGATCGAGCCAGAATAAATACGCTGAGCAGCTAATGTCAGCGATGGTCAGTTGATTACCCACCAAATAGTCACGGCCAGCTAAAAATTTTTCTAAACACATTAAGTCACTACCCATGCGCTCGCTTAGATAATTGAGAACGATAGGTGGCTGTTTATTAAAATGTAGAGAGGAACGCAGATTAGGCAAGCTAGAGCCGATGCGATCACTTTCCCAAGACAACCATTCAAGAATTTGCTGCCATTCTTGTGGCGTCTTTCCGCAAAAACGACGTGTCTTCTGTGACAAATAAATCAATATCGCATTGGATTGGCAGTAAGATTGACCTTGATAGACTAAGACAGGGACCTCGCCAAATTGACTCGCTTGAATAAACTCGGCAGGTCGCTGATTTTTGGGTAAAGACAAGTCGATCCAGCAATAGTCGTGCGGCAGCCCGCCGAGTAATAAAAAATTACGTACCTTGTAGGAGTGACCCGAGTCAGTATTGCCGTAGAGCTTAATCATAGAAATCCTTATGTCAAATCGTCACATTCCTATTGTAGTCATTTGTACCATTTATGTGTCGCAAAAACTTAGGTCACTTTGAGAAAACGACCAAAGCCAGAAGAGTAGTTGACCGCCTTCCTTGCTTGAACTATTCTGGGGTCTATTACGACTGTTTATTTTGTGATGCCCTTGTTTGGCTCTTGTTTGGTGATTGCTGAGTCAATACTTAGTGCTTCTCTTTATTGTTATGTAAAGCGCATTTGGTTTTTCTAACCTGAGATTGACATAGCTCTTGAAAACTCCATTACTCAGTTTGTGTTTTTTATTGTCGACGACATTGTGCAGTCTAAGCGCAGCGCAAATGAAACAAGACACAATCAATATCACGACCGAACATTACTATCCTTACAGTATTGCTGATAAAGATGGTGCGGTCTATGGTGCGTCGGCTGACAAAATTCATGAATTATTTAAACGAAGTAAGCTCGTGTATCAGATGAATATCATGAGCTGGAACAGAGCGTTTGAATTGGCGCGCAATAATGCAAACACTTGTGTCTTTTCAACGTCACGAACGAAAGAACGAGAAGCGTCTTTTCATTGGATAGGACCAATTATGACTGGTAATTGGTCAGTCTTTGGTAGCCCTGATAAATTAAACAAAGTGACCAGTCTCAAAGACATTAAACAATCGAGTATTGGGACCGAGGAGGGACAAGTATCGCTATCTTATTTATCGGGCAAGGGTTTCAAAATGGTGACCTCAACCGAATCCGTCACCACATTTAAAAATGTCGCGCTTGGTCGGATCGACTATGCCACTGCTGCAGATACCCACGGCAAGAAAATCATTGCAGACAATAATCTCAATGATAAAATCGTATGGTTATTCAATTATTCAAGCTCAGATTATTACTTGGCCTGCAATCCAAAGATACCATCCCGGACAATCGCATTGCTCAACAAGAATCTACGCGAAATGAGGGCTGATGGTAGTTTCAAGATTATCGAGAATAAGTATTAGGGCCTCCTCGAAAATGGCATCGCGTCTTTTCATGGCACATTTTAGCCATGTGTCATCAACTTCCTCACAAACATAGCAGTTCAAAGACTCTTGTGATCGCCTCGCCAACAGCTACAATGACAACTCCTCGCGCCTGATAACTTTCAATATGGAGAAGAAACTATGTACGGTCTTATCGGGAAAATGAAGTGCACACCAGGGCAGCGAGATTACTTGATATCGATTTTGCTGGAGGGTATATCGGGAATGCCTGACTGTCTTAGCTATGTTGTCTCCAAAGATCCAACTGACGCGGACGCGGTGTGGATTACCGAAGTGTGGGAAAGCAAAAAGGCGCATCAGGATTCACTATCGTTGGCTTCAGTACAAGCGGCAATTACAAAAGCACGACCTATTATTGCTGGTTTTGGAGAGCGTTTTGAGACGCAGCCCGTGGGTGGTCATGGTCTTATTACTACGAATGACTCTGTTTAACCCAGAATTTCCATTAGGATTTGCGATGAAGACGGATGCACTTTTCGAGATAGTTTTGATGCGAATGAGGCGCTAATAGCGAGCTATTAGCAACGAAGAGTAGCAAAAATAGCCGAAAATGCGCCGTCAGTACGCAAATAGCACCGCAGGTGCGCCTAATGGAAAATCTGGGTTTAATCATTCATCCTATTTGCCTGCTTTGGCATGCCGGAAATATCACAACATAGAAGTTTCTCGGTAACCGTCATTTAATCAATTCAATATTCTTGGAGAAGACGTTGACAATGAAGAAGTTAATTGCAGGCGTGGCCTTCATGATGATGAACTACGCCCAAGCTGAAGTGGTGCGCGTGGATGTGCGGCCGTCAACCACTGCACCTGAGATTAAGGCGGCAGATTCGCCGCATATTGTTTTGGTTGATTCAAGCAACGTGGGGAACGAACTCTTATTATGGATGCCGGGGACTTTGGGGCGCCCGCATCTTGGTGCGCAATTGGATTTTCCACAGTTCGCGGCACAGCAGGGCTATCGTGTCATTATTTTGTCTTACATCACTGATCAGGCTGTGTCCGGCATTTGTGTTGGCAAGAACCTGCGGGTTAACCGATCTTGCGCGGAAGATTTTCGGCGCAAACGCATTTTTGGCGATCAGGGTTTTCCGCTGATCGAAGACCAATCACAAGACGCAATTCAGTCCCGATTGACGCAACTTCTGCGATATTTAAAAGACACACGCCGTGATGAACATTGGGATCAATATCTAAACGCCGATGGCAGTCCGCGTTGGGAACTCATCGCAGTCGGTGGTCAATCGCAGGGCGGTGGACATGCTGCGTTTATCGCCAAAACCAAACCAGTGGCGCGAGTGATCATGTTGTCAGGAGGCTGGGATATGAGTGCTCCC
Organism: Undibacterium sp.; assembly: GCA_043770645.1. Classification (GTDB taxonomy): domain Bacteria; phylum Pseudomonadota; class Gammaproteobacteria; order Burkholderiales; family Burkholderiaceae_D; genus Undibacterium. The sequence continues at coordinate 4,979 of JAYVHZ010000098.1, forward strand.
GGTGAGATTGCAGACTGGTACGCCAAGCCCAAAGCAACGCAGCCAGAGCGCTGGTTTGCCACCTATCATGTTGAAGAGCCTACCGCTAATGTTATGGCAGAAATTTACCGTACTTTGCGGATTCCGGCGGCAAATATTGGTGTCTTCGATAAGCCCATTCGCGGTGTTAAAGCGCATGGTGAGGGATTGAGTAATTCTGCCTATCAATCGTGGTGGAAATATGCGCTTGGACGTTCTAGCTCAGCCTCCGAATAGCGTTGCCCTTTAGGCGTGAAGTAAGAGCTTTCGCGCCGAATATTGACGATATTTTCGTAATTTTCGCACCGAATTCTCACCAACGATGTTACTCGGCACAAACCAAGCCGAGTCGCTTTTGCACCCACCGCAATTATTTTTTTAGACATGATGCAAGAACTCTCACAACAAATCGCTTTCATCCTCGAACTCGATAAACTCAAAGCTGTATATCGTAAAGCACTGATCAAAACAGATAACAATCGCTACGAAAATAGTGCTGAACATAGCTGGCATATTTCCTTAACCGCACATGTTCTGGCACCGTATGCAAATGAAACTGTCGACATCAGCCGTGTAACTTTGATGTTATTGATTCACGATATTGTGGAAATCGATGCGGGTGATACTTTCGCGTTTGATCATCACACTGTGCTGAATGAACAAGCGGACAAAGAGAGTGTGGCGGCAGATCGTATTTTTGGACTTTTGCCAGAATCGCAGCGCAAAGAAGTCCACTTGCTATGGCATGAATTTGAAGAGGCTGAAACGCCTGATGCGCAATTTGCCAAAGCGATGGATCGCATTCTGCCCTTAATCCAAAACATGCAAAATGAAGGCGGCAGCTGGGCGCAAAATAAAGTATTCAAACATCAGGTGATCAAGCGCAATCAATACCTCGAAACGTCGGCACCGAAGCTTTGGAACTACGTGTTAACGCAAATTGATCTCGCCACTGAACGGGGTTGGCTGCGCACTGAATAAAGGCGATGGTAAATCACCCATTGATGATCTCAATTTTTATCGATGATCAAGCAGCACTCGGTCGATATAACACGGCTTCGGCCATGACATCCTACACATTGAGGATTAGTTTTAGCCGTCCTTGCTTTGCTTTATTCACGAAATTGCCAAGCACTAGCAGTCGCGATAAACTCTTTCTTTGTCGATTCAAATTACGCAGCGACTCTTTCGCGATTTTCAAAACATTCAAACACCTCCTTACCTCGACATGACAAGTCCATCCAACATCACGGTCTACCACATCCCTGTCTGTCCATTCTGCCAGCGCTTGGAAATTTTGTTAGAACTCAAAGGAAGGCGTAGCGAGGTTGAGTTTGTCGTCGTCGATATTACCAAACCAAGAGATCCCAACTTATTGCAGAAGACGCGTGGTACAACAGCACTGCCCGTACTAGAAACCGCCGATGGCAAGATCATCAAGGAGAGCATGGTGATCATGCAGTATTTGGAAGATTTGTTTGCCGAGCCCGCCATAGCGCAGCACGATCCGTATCGCCGCGCTGTGGAAAATATGATGTCGAAACTAGAGGGCGAATTTTGTACGCAGGGTTATCTGTATGTGATGAACCAAGATCCAAGCCGACGCGAAACACACCAAGAAAATATGCTCAAGCAATTTGCCAAGTTAAATGATTTTTTGTTGGAGCATTCACCCAAAGGTACTTATCTTTTTGAAGAGTTTGCTTGGGCTGAAACGGTATTCACGCCCTTCTTTATGCGCTTTTGGTTCTTGGAGTATTACGAAAACTTTGCATTGCCGAGTGATGAACCCTATGCTCGCGTCAGGCAATGGCGCGATGCCTGTCTCGCTCACCCTGCCGCGCAGCAAACCAGCAAAGAAGAGATTGTCAAACTGTATTACGACTACGCAAAAGGTGCTGGCAATGGCAGTCTACTACCAGGTCGGACAAAATCATCTTTTGTATTCGAACCCGATTGGCGCACCCGTCCGTGGCCACCGAAGAATAAATACGAACACAGTGCAAGTGACGTTGAGCTAGGGCTATGAATTGGCTTGCGTCATACTCATTCATCCGCCCTATTTATCTACAATGGTTTGAACCAAGCCAGCTTGAAAAAGACTCTACATCGCACACTCAGGCTTACTCTGCTTCAATTCAGTTTCCAAGAATTGTTCAACAAAGTTAAAGTGCTTAAGCGGTGCGCTGTGATTACCATCAATGGCAATATGTTGCACTGGATAGGGAAAACTTTTTGTTTTGAGACGTCGTGCAATCATGTCAGACATTTCTGTTGAAGGCCACATTTCATCTTTTTTTGCAGACAAGAGCATCACCGGGCCATTGATATTTTCTACGGCGATAGCCGCTCTATCCATGGCGAGCTGATCTTCCATCATGATAGAAAACGCTGCGCGTAAATCACGTCGGATTAGTGCTGGATAAGTCGCTTCCGTGACAGGCACAAATGGAAGCAGTTTGTCATGATGACTCCATCCAGGCGTATCCATTGTCATCGTCAAAGCTGGAAATACCGAGCTACCAGCGACAATCCCAATCACAGCATCGTAGTCTTTGTACAGACTTCCAAGCAGCAAAGCCAGTTCGCCACCACGCGAGCCACCCATCACAATAATGCATTCTGCATTGACGTTTGGCGCTTGTGCCGCTTGCATAACAGCCGCGTGTATCCCTTCAATGGCGATTCGATCTAACTTGGCGGGACTTTCTTTGGTGCCAAAATAACCGAGCGCCAGCACAGCGTAACCTTGCTCCAAAAAGCGATCCCGTTGCGCCTTCCAATATTGACTCGCCCACGGATTGCCGCCTTCAGAACCACCGAGTCCGACAATTAGAGGCTGCTTTTTGCCGCTTCCAATAAATAATTGCTGACTAAGCTGCCCATGCCTGTCAGGGAAACTTGTCGTCTTGTCTTGGGCGAATGTTGGATTTTGTACGCTAATAAAAAATGCAGTAACGATCAATAAGTATTGCACGAATAATAACTTCATTTTTTATCCCTTCCCATGCGTTTGTCTAATTGCCGCTTTTCCCAGCTAGCCCCAAAAAATGCCTTGGTGTCAAATAAATCGATTGCTTGGTATGCCAGCCAAAATCCCCATCCGACCGCTAGTCCGAGACCGTTTCGAATTTCACCGTTGTGAACATACGATGCAAAACAAATAAGTGGCACAACGATGAGGTAAATCGCCAACTCAACAATAAAATGCCGAATCGCCCGAATATTCTTCAATTCGTTCTTTTCTTCTTCACTCAATTGGGTTTCGTCTACCGCCTCGCTTAGACCGAGCTCGACAATCGGTACTTCAAATACGGCCGCAAGACATTTCGCGGTTTCTGCGGTCGCCACTTGCCCTTTCTCAATTCGCTGAATTGTGCGTTGACTTACACCACTAAATTCGGCCAACTGTGCTTGAGTCCAGCCTCTTTCATTGCGAAGATTTTTTATCGACATACTCTATCCTTGCGTCATCAAACGAGATCCCAGTTTACGAGGAAATGGCGATTTGGGATACGAAATCAGGCGACAGCGAAGCGACACGCAAACGACATGACACGACAAAGCATCAATTTTCGATACTCACTCCAGCAGAAGTAATCTCTGGAGGAGTCTTCGGCCTACTCTTTGCGCTCTCGGCTTTGTTACTCGTTGTGTAAAGACGCTCTCCACAGTCATGATGAGTATTTTAAATTTAGCTTTTACTTTAAGAACCTAAAAATGACGATGTTTTCCATTGAAACTAAAAACTTGCTTCTGCGAGATATGCGTCTAGAAGACGAAGATGCATTTATCAATTTGACGCTGGATGTGAAATATCAACGATTTTATGACGAGGAAGATAGTGCACCAGAAAAGTATCGCGAGCTTACCAAACTATTCATTACACAAGCACAAGAAGTGCCTAGGACTGCGTATCAATTAGCTATTGAATTCAAGAAGTCGGGAGAGTTTATCGGTACGGTTTGTTTGCGCCTTGAGCCAAACCAGCAAGCGTCGATGGGCTGCGGCTTAGCACGACCATATCAAGGAAGACATTTAATGCGAGAGGCCGCTTTTGCATTGGCCAACTTCGGTTTCAACCAACTAAAAGTGCACAGAATTTACGCTGAAACTATGAGCACCAACCTTGCTGCGATAACGCTTTGCCAGCAGCTAGGCATGCGTCAAGAAGACCTATTTAAGGAAAGTCGCTACTTCAAAGGTCGTTGGTGGGACACCATCGTTTTAGCTATGTTGCGCTCAGAGTTATCGCAACACAGTTAGTCGCTAACTTTTATACATAACCGCTTTCATCGTCATACCAAATCAAATCCGTCATCACGTCGATGCAGATAGCATTAAGCATTTTCATGCTGGCTGAATCGTCACGATTATTCAAACATCTACTCTTGAGCTTAAGTCTCATACGATGTTTATCAAGCGCCAATCAAAAATTGCAATATGTCTTTAAATGGCACAGGATAATCTTATCAAGATCAGAACATTAGTTGACCCGCATAGTGGCTTGAATTATTCTCGGATTTTGATGCGGTGTTTCATAGAACGATTGTGTTTCCGCAGCGCTTTTGTAAATTCTTAATGCACAACCAAAATATTATCCACAACATGAGACTGTCGACGTTCTTAAAAACACAAAAACTGCGCCTTTGCTGTTTGTCTTTGTTGGCAGCAAGCGGTTTGAGCGTAGCGCAAAACAAGCAAGCAACGATCAATATCAACACCGAATACCTTTTTCCTTTGAACATCGTTGATAAGGATGGCGGTGCAATATACGGTCAATCAGCAGATAAAGTTCATGAGATCTTTAAGCGCGCTCAGCTACCGTATCAAATGAAAATAATGAGTTGGAACAGAGCGTATGAATTGGCGCGTAATAATGCGGATACATGTGTATTTTCTACCGCGCGAATAAAAGCACGTGAATCATCGTTCCATTGGATTGGTCCAATTGCCACAGGAAATTGGGCTGTTTTTGGAAGTCCTGATAAGGTAGGGAAAATCACTAAACTTGAGGATATTCAACAAGCGAGTATTGGCACCGAAGTGGGCAATGTATCTGTGGGATATCTATCAGTACAAGGCTTCAATATGGTGACATCAAACGAATCGGCAACGACTTTTAAGAATGTCGCAGTGGGTCGTATTGACTATGCAACGGCTAGTGATACCCACGGAAAAAAAATCATTGCGGAAAATAAGTTAGAAGAGAAGCTCGTTTGGTTGTTCAATTACCAGACCTCGGACTACTACTTGGCATGCAATCCTAAAATGAGTGCGAGCACGATTGCTCTCTTAAATGCAAAACTAAGCGAAATGCACGCAGACGGTAGCTATAAAAAGATCGAAGGCCTGTACTAAGTCACGCGCTAATTGAGGATATTGACCGTGATCCCCATTAGGTAAACGAGCACGGCGCATTTGCCTTATTTTTTGAAAGCGATCACGTGCTCACATTCAAGCTCAATCCCGATCGCTTCACCGATCGAATGATTGTGATGACTAGGCACCAGAGATAGAACCCGGTTCCCCGATGGCAATGCCAAGGTATAGAGAAAATGCGCGCCGCGAAACACCTTAGCGACGACTTCCGCTTTGAGCGGACTGCTATCAACATGCACGATATCATCAGGCCGAATCAAGACTTCCATTGGACAACCTAAACAGCAGTCGATGTCCTTGATACGGCACATTTCGCCTAATTCAAATTCAATACAATTGGCGCCCGTCAATTTGGCTGGCAATAAAACGCCCTCGCCGATGAAATTTGCCACAAACCGATCTGCTGGTTCATGGTACAAGTCATAAGGAGATGCCCATTGGCGTAATGCGCCATCGGTCATAACACCGACGCGATCCGCCATCGCGAAGGCTTCTCGCTGATCGTGCGTAACTAAGATGGCGGTGGTACCGCGCTCTTTCAAAATGCTGCGCACTTCTTGACCCAAGCGTTCGCGCAATTCAACGTCGAGATTAGAAAAAGGTTCATCCAAAAGTAAGAGTCGTGGCTGTGGCGCCAGTGCACGGGCTAAGGCAACCCTCTGTTGCTGGCCGCCGGATAACTCGTGCGGATAACGCGATGCAACCTGACCAAGTCCAACCAGATCGAGTAACTCTGCACTCGCGCGACTGTCTTTGGCTTTCAGGCCAAACGCGACATTCTCTGCCACCGTCAGATGGGGGAACAAGGCGTAATCTTGAAACACCATACCGACTTGGCGCTCTTGGACTGGTACTTGTTTTTGCACGGAGCCGACGAGGCGATCAGCTAGCTCGATCGTACCGGCTGAGATCGCCTCAAACCCAGCGATGGCACGTAACACGGTGGTCTTGCCGCATCCCGATGCGCCTAGCAAACAGCCGATCTCGCCTTCTTCCAGTACAAACGATAAATGGTCGACGACTTTGCGCCCAGCATAGGAAACGGCTAGCCCATCGACCTTGAGTAAAGGATTCGTCACTAAAGCACTCATGATTTATTTTCCGACTTTTTTACCAACATAATCACGGGAAGAATGCCCGCAAGCACAATCAGCATACTGGGCAAAGCCGCTTTTTGCCACATACCTTCGGATGTCATTTCAAACACGCGCACCGCGAGAGTATCCCAACCAAATGGCCGCGTCATTAGCGTAATGGGCATTTCTTTCATGACGTCAACAAAGACCATCAAGATCGCCGTCAAAACACCGCCGCGCATCAGCGGGATATGTAAACGTCGCAGCAATCCACGTTCACTTACACCGAGCGTCCGTGCGGCGTCTTCTTGGTTATAACTGATTCTTTGCATCGCACCATCAAGTGGCTGAAAGCCAACTGCCATAAACCGCGCCGCAAGAGCCAACAACATCACCGCCACCGAGCCTTTCAGAATTTGCAAAGTGTCCCATCCCAAAGCCTGCGCGAGCGGCAATAATTGGTTGTCGATCCAAGCAATCGGAATAAAGACGCCGACCGCTAATACCGTACCTGGCACGGCATAGCCAACGGTGGCAAAACGCACCAAGACCGAGGTGATCTTTGATGGATAGCGACGTTGAATAAGCACGATAAGCAAAGCCAAACCCGTGACCAGTACGCCAGCCAACAAGGAGATGCCGATCGAACGCACGATAAAGCCGAGGTAACGCGCATCGAAATCCTCCTGCCACACTTGCGTAGTCCAGCGCACTAATTGCAGCATCGGGATCACGAAACTAATCGCGAGTACCGCAGCACAGGCGAGGCTCGCACACCATCCTTGTGCCCGACTCAAAACGATACGCTCTGCCGCGACAATACGACCATGGTAACGACGGTCACCGCGCGCCCAACGTTCCATCGCGAGTATCAGCACAACAAGCAAGACCAATAAAGACGCCAATTGTGACGCCGCCGGCAGATTAAACAAGGAGAACCACGATTTATAAATCGCGGTCGTAAAGGTATCAAAATTAAAAATCGATACCGTACCAAAATCCGCCAGCGTTTCCATCAGAGCCAGAGTCAAACCACCGATTAACCAAGGTCGTGCCATTGGCAGTGCCACTTTCCAAAACGCACGAGGACGCGACATGCCTAACATCTGTGCCGCTTCGAGCGCACGTTTACCTTGCGTCAAAAAAGCATTGCGGGCTAACAAATAGACATAAGGATAAAACGCCAAGGACATGACGATGATCACCCCGCCGGTGCTACGAATTCGCGGAAACCATGCGGACGACCCGGTCAATTCGCGCAAATAACTTTGTATGGGGCCAGTAAAATCCAAGAGATCCACCATCACAAAAGCCAATACATACGCTGGCATTGCCAATGGCAACATCAAAGCCCAAGCAAAAAAACCTCGTCCAGGAAATTGGCAAACAGATGTAAGCCAAGCCAGAGGGACACCAAGCAGCAACACCCCTACCCCAACGCCCGCTAACAATATCGCCGTGTTTTTAAACACCGATGGCAGGACAAATTCAATCAGGTGTTGCCAGACTTCGGTTTGTGGTTGAAACAAAGCAGATAGGACGACTAGCATAGGCGTAATCGTCAGCAGAGCAATTGGCAACAGGAGGAATGCACCACGTGCAGAAAAAAACCGCATAGACTTCCAAAAAGGGAAATGGGCAGACTCAATTGATGAGCTGCCCAATCATATTCACTGATGTTAACTTTGGTTCACCAAAGTGGTCACATGCATGACCAAACTCATAGCAAACGGCTTTGTCGCTTCCTTCTTATTTGTATCCAGCACGATCCATCAGTTTGACCGCTTGCGCTTGCAATTCACCAGCTTTGCTCATGTTAATCAAATTGGATTTAAACGGTCCCCACGAAGCCACCAGTTGGTCAGGCTTGACCGTTGGATTGACTGGAAACTCAATGTCTTTATCCGCGTAGATATTTTGGGCTTTACTAGACGATAACCACTCCATTAATTTGATGGCGCCAGCTTCATTTTTTGCATGGCGCGTCAAACCTGCACCAGAAATATTCACATGCACACCTTCAGCATTTTGGTTAGCCCAAAATAGCTTAGTTTTGAATTGCGGATTTTTATCGACGATGCGACCGTAGTAGTAGGTATTGGCGATACCAACACCACATTGCCCAGCCGCAATCGCTTCGAGTAATTTGGTGTCGTCTGGAAACACATCGGTCGCCAAATTGGCAATCCAGCCGCGGACGATTTTTTCTGTTTTGGCTTCGCCGTATTGGGCGATCATCATTGCAACCAAAGATTGGTTATAGACTTTTTTACTTGTGCGTAAGCACAATTTGCCTTTCCACTTCGGATCCGCTAAATCTTCGTAGGTGGAAAGCTGTTCTGCCTTCACCAAATCCGGGTTAAAGAACATAGTACGCGCGCGGACTGACAGCCCATACCACATCCCTTTGTCGTCACGTAAATGACTAGGCACATTCTTGTTCAAGATCTCCGATTTAACTTGTTTGAGTAAGCCGACATTCGCCGCTTGCCAAAGATTACCTGCATCCACCGTAATTAACAAATCAGCAGCGGTATTACTCCCCTCTGCTTGAAGACGCGCCATCAGCGGTCCTTCTTTGTCAGTCAAGACTTTAACTTCCACGCCAGTTTCTTTGGTGTAAGCGTCAAACAACGGTTTGATCAATTGTTCGTTACGCGCACTGTACACAGTGACCGACTGCGTTGGTGTTTGTGCTTGCGCCGCACCAACCAGGGATAAACACGCCAAAGCGGTCAAGGATAGATGTTTCATCATGAGGAGATCCAATGAGAAAAAAACGATGTCCGCACTTTATCACGAATAATAATCATTCTCAATAAGATTCAAGGCGGATCATGCTGAAAAATTGGACGTTTGCGAGTCAAAAGCAAGCCTGACTCGATAAGAAGGAAGACGGTGCTTTGCGCTGCACCGCCCTCATCTGAAAGAACACAATATTACAAATTACTCAACATTAAACGCCAGCAGGAAAGCTATAACTAGCGCCAATTCCAAGCGGAATACCAAGCGCCCAGAAACACAGCAAAAATGCCGTCCAAAGCACTAGGAAGGAAATCGAGAACGGCAGCATCAAGGCAATCAAAGTCCCTATCCCGGTGGATTTAACGTACTTCTGACAAAACACCACGATCAATGGGAAGTATGGCATCAGCGGTGTAATGATATTGGTCGAAGAATCACCAACGCGATACGCGGCTTGGGTTAGATCTGGCGAAACGCCCAACTCCATCAACATTGGCACCATCACAGCACCAATCAAGGCCCACTTAGCAGAAGCGGAGCCAACCAGTAAATTCACCAAACTAGTCAGGATCACGATTCCAACTAAAGTGACACCCAAGGGCAACGCCAATTCTTTCAAGGCACCCGCACCTTTGATCGCGAGCAATGCACCGAGGTTAGACTGGCCAAAAGCGTAGATGAATTGTGCGCAGAAAAATGCCATCACAATGTAATAGCCCATACCGCTCATCGCCTTACTCATCCCCTGAATCACATCGCGATGATTTTTAACGGTGCCGGCCGCATAGCCATACACCACACCAGGAATCAAGAAGAGCACCAAAATCAATGCAACAATCGACTGCATCAATGGTGCTGAGGAATGCGTCAAACTAGCATCAGTACCACGCCATGCCGACGTCGCAGGATAAGCAGAAATAAACAACAAGCCTGCGCTCACCAACATCGCCAAAACCGCAAAGCGCAAACCGCGTCGCTCTGCTGGGGTCAATGGATCTAAGGTCGGCAAGCCAGCAGGATCACCATCAATCGCCGTATTTTTCAGGCGTGGCTCGATCACTTTATCGGTTAAGAACCAACCAATAAAGATAATCAAAATCGCGGAAGCTGACGTGAAGTAAAAATTATTCAAAGGATTAATAATCAAATCGGCTGCTGCCGGATTTGATGAGAGTCGAGCCGAGGCTTGGGTCAGCCCAGCCAACAAAGGATCGAGACTACTCGGAATAAAGAATGAAGCTGAGAAGCCACCCGAAACACCCGCAAAAGCAGCCGCGATACCTGCCAGCGGATGCCGTCCAGCAGCATAAAAAATCACCGCACCCAAGGGAATCACCAAGACATAGCCAGCATCGACAGCGACGTGGCTTAAAATACCAACGGCAACCAGCACTGGGGTCAATAACATTTTAGGTGTGACTGACAAAATCGAACGCAAACCCGCATTGATAAAGCCGGTATGTTCTGCCACACCAAGCCCAAGCATCGCCACTAGCACCACACCGAGTGGTGGAAAGCTGACAAAGGTACTCACTAACTTCGCCATAAAGGCAGTAAATGCGCCGCCTTCTAATAAATTATTGATTTGAATTGGCTTGCCGTTACGGGGGTCGATTTCATTGAAACTCACACCAGACAAAGCCCAGGAAATGCCCCAAACGGCGAACATGAACAAGGCAAATAAAATGGCTGGGTCAGGTAATTTATTACCGACACGTTCAATCGCATTCAGAGTTCGATTAAACCAGCTGTGCCTAACAGGCGCTGCTGTCGTTGTCGTTGCGTCCGTCATAGTTATCCTTTTTTATAATGTCTCTAATTGAAATAAATGATCCAAACTCTGCACTAACAGAAAAAAACACAAAAATTTACCGCGCGATTCTATCTTTCGCGGCGCTAATTTAACAGATTTTTCTATCGTGATTTTTTTCACACGGAAATCAATAAAAAATATTATTGGAAAAGAGGATATAGCGATGTACTCGCAATCGATTTTGTGATCGAAAAATGCAGACCGCGACAGCGACCACCTACCCTTGCAAGAATAGTTAGAGTCTGCCAGTGAGACAATTGAGTGCTGATTTGTTCGATCGCAACGCTTTTTTTTCGACCCAACAGCCGCAACAGAGAATTCCAACCCTTTCAAGCGAGAGAAACACGGTGTTTGCGCAAAGAAGCTGCAAGCATTACTCATTCTCGGTACCGAGACAAACTAACGATTATCGAATGACCGGACTCTGTTTCGTTACTTTAGACTTCCATTTCGCCACGATTTTACTAAGTGTTTTATCACTCACCATCTGCGCGAATCCTGCGTTGAGCTGTTTGATCAATTCAGGTGGAGTCTTTTTCCCTATTGCCATATACAGCGCGGTATCGCGGGGGAAATAGATCGTCTTTTCTATATTACTTGCCGGGATATCACAGGCACTTAGAAAATCCTCTATACCATCTGGATCAAAGGGAATTAAATCAACCCTACCCATTTTCAATTTAAGGCAATTCGATTTTTTGGATGGCGCGGTGTCGACTTTTATTCCTAATTTTTCAAATAGCGGCAAGGTCGCATCACTGGCAATATCGCCAACAATATACTTCTTTAAGTCTTCTACATTTTGAACTGTAATATCGCTTCGACTTGCTAATTTAAAGAGCCAGACTTCGCTAGTTGCGACCGGCCCTATCCAGTAATAATGGGGCTCTCTCGAAGGAGTTTTAACGACACTAAATATGAGCGTGGATGGCTGATCTCGTGCCGTTAAGAGCGCACGCGTCCAAGGCAACACTTCCACTTTAAGTTGATATCCGATTCGATCCGCTAAAGTTTTTGCGACTTCAAACACCATGCCATCCATCTCTTGATTTTTTCGAAAGCTATAGGGGAATGCTTCATCGGTAGAGACGGCACGCAAAATCGGTTTGTCTGAGGCATGACTTGGTGAAAAAGACGACGTAAAAAAGATAGTTATTAGAATCAAGCTGCGTCGAATTAACTGCGACGTAGATCTTTGTGAAAAGCGTGAATGAAAAAAGGACGCAAACATAAAAAAACCTTCTTATCTATGAGGTCAGGTACTGATTATAGCCCGTTCTTACCCCGCAATTGGTGTAAATAGTTATGTCAGATCTTTGTATCAAACATTGCAGACATCGGACATTTTTTTCACTCAACAATGGATATGTATCACTAAAAAAAACTTATGTTGATGTGTGCAAAAATACATTAATCAGCGAGCTTTGCCATATAAAAGCCAGCGTATAAGCTCAGTAAAAACAACATAACAAAAACTATTTGACATACTGTGCAACACACAGTACAGTGCACCACATGGCTACTACAGATAATTTCGGAAAACTAGAACTCGAACTGCGACGCGGCGTGGTAGTGCTTGCCACGCTTTCGCAATTGCGCAAACCGCGCTACGGGTATGAACTGCGTCAAGCCTTGGCCGAACAAGGGATGGCAATTGAGGAAGGTACTTTGTATCCTCTGCTACGCAGATTAGAAACACAGGGTTTACTGCACAGTGAGTGGAAGATAGAAGACGGCCCGCCACGGCGCTACTACTCGCTCAATGCGGATGGCAAAAAATTACTCAAAAAACTCACTGAGTCATGGCAAAGCATGAATACGGTGATGAATCGCCTTTTAAAGGAGGAATAACATGAAACCACATGATGTCATTGAATCCTATATCACCGATGTCGCATTACTGTTACCGCGCAAGCAGCGTAACGATGTCGCATTTGAATTACGCGCTTTGCTACAAGAGGAGCTGCAAGCAAAGGCTGACGAGACAGCGCGACAAGCTGATACGGCGATGGTGTTGAGCTTACTCCAAGGCTTCGGTCATCCGAACGAAGTTGCTGCACGCTACCGACCTGCACTGACGATTATCGATCCAGCGGATGGCGCAAAATTCTTACGCCTCACTTTGATCGGCTTGGTGCTGATCTGGAGTCTTGGTTTACTAGCTAATTTTGGTCAGCCTATCAACTCAGGAACAGATTTTATTCGAGCACTCAGTTCATGGTGGGGAAAAACAGTTATTCCTTCATTCTGGTGGCCCGGAGTTTTGGTCGTCAGCTTTGGCATTGCATCATGGGCACGTCAACGTCGGCCAAATGCTATGGCATGGAAACCGAGGGCACAAGACCGAATCACTGGAGGCCGTGTCGCGGTCGCGCTAGCATTAAGCGCTATGATATGTGGCATCTATTTACTCATTAACCCAACGTGGATTTTAGATGTCATCTGGAGTGGCAAAGCTGCGCCGACTGCCTACACGGCATTAACTTACACCGATGCTTTTTTACAGCGACAAGGACCATACTTATTCACACTGGTCGTACTGAATATTCCATTTTACTTTGCTGTCATGATTCAGGGTCGCTGGACTACATTACTACGACGTATTGAAACTGGTCTAAGCCTGCTCACTTGTGCAGTGATGACTTGGGCAATCGTCGATGGCGCCATCATGATGTCCCCTGCCAGCAATTCGACAGCAAAATTTTTCATGGGTTTAATTGTGGCGTTTTCGCTATTGGTTATCGTAGTGGAATTCGTGCGGCAAGTGAAGCCGAGGCCGCATCAGAGTTTGCAGGCTTAGTTTGTATGCGCCTTCTCTCGGGTTCAATAACGAGAGAAGGCGTTTTTCGTTATCGACGCAACTGCGTAATATCCCGCACCGCGCCGCGATCTGCCGAAGTCGCTAACGCCGCATAAGCTTGCAAAGCTTGCGACACATAACGATCACGATTGACTGGCTGCCAAGCCAATGCACCTTTGGCTTCCATCGCTGCGCGACGTGCGGCTAAAGTCTCATCGCTGATATCCAAACGTATGCTGCGATTCGGGATATCGATCAAGATTTGATCGCCCTCTTCCACCAAACCAATCGCACCGCCCTCGGCAGCTTCTGGTGAAGCATGGCCAATCACCAAACCGGATGAGCCGCCGGAGAAGCGCCCATCAGTGAACAAGGCACAAGCTTTGCCCAAGCCTTTAGATTTGATATACGAGGTTGGATACAACATTTCTTGCATACCTGGACCGCCTTTCGGACCTTCGTAGCGAATAATCACAACATCACCTTCATGCACGGTATCGCCCAAAATCGCAGCAACCGCGTCATCTTGGCTTTCAAAAACACGCGCTTTACCACTGAACGTCAAAATGCTTTCATCGACGCCAGCGGTCTTAACGATGCAACCTTTTTCCGCCAGATTGCCGTACAACACAGCAAGGCCACCGTCTTTGGAATAGGCATGTTCGAAATCGCGGATGCAACCGTCTGCGCGATCTGTGTCGAGACTATCAAAGCGTTTGTCTTGTGAAAATGCGGTTTGCGTTGGTACACCGCCTGGTGCGGCCATAAACATTTTCCTGACTGCGGCATCATCACTGACGGTAATATCATTGTGTGCGATGGCTTCGGCAAAACTCGCTGCATGAATCGTTGGGCGAGTAGTATCGAATAAATTTGCACGCGACAGTTCACCTAAGATCGCCATGATGCCACCAGCTCTGTGCACGTCTTCGATATGATATTTATCGGTCATCGGTGCGACCTTGCACAGGCATGGGACTTTGCGTGAGATGCGATCGATATCTGCCATTTTAAAATCTACGCCCGCTTCATGCGCAGCAGCCAATAAATGCAAAACGGTATTGGTGGAGCCGCCCATGGCGACATCGAGAGCCATTGCGTTTTCAAAGGTCGCTTTGTTTGCAATCGAGCGTGGCAAAACTGCGTAGTCGTCTTGCTCGTAATGACGCTTGGCCAAATCGACAATCAAACGACCAGCCCGTAAAAATAATTCTTTACGATCCGCATGGGTGGCCAAGATCGTGCCATTACCCGGCAATGCCAAGCCCAAGGCTTCCATTAAGCAATTCATCGAATTTGCGGTAAACATACCAGAGCATGAACCGCAGGTCGGACAAGCGGAACGCTCTATGCGACCGATCTCTTCATCACTGACGCTGCTATCACCTGCTTTAATCATGGCATCGACCAAATCGATCTTCATGATTTTTTGTTCGCCTGTCTGTTTAGGATGCAAGGTTTCCATGACCTTACCCGCTTCCATCGGACCACCGGAGACAAACACCACAGGGATATTTAAACGCATGGCCGCCATCAACATACCTGGCGTAATTTTGTCGCAGTTGGAGATACACACCATCGCATCCGCACAATGGGCATTCACCATATATTCGACTGAATCCGCAATCAACTCGCGCGATGGCAGTGAATACAACATGCCGCCATGTCCCATCGCGATACCGTCATCTACCGCAATGGTATTGAATTCTTTCGCCACACCGCCAGCGGCTTCAATCTCACGCGCCACCATTTGACCTAAATCTTTTAAATGCACGTGACCAGGGACGAACTGTGTAAAAGAATTGACAACCGCCACAATCGGTTTTTCAAAATCGCCATCCTTCATACCAGTAGCACGCCATAAAGCGCGGGCACCCGCCATGTTGCGACCGTGGGTGGTGGTTCTTGAGCGATAGACTGGCATATTCTTTTCCTTAAAAACTTGATGAGATATAGACGAAACTACAATCGAGAAACAGTAGAGTGCCCAAGGATATTTAATATGTCAAATATAAAAAAATGTATTAATTAGGTCGACTAAAATATAAATTGAGGTTTCGGTAGGTAATCATCAAGTCAAGAAGTCATGGGGAAACGAACTTCTATCCAATCTATGGTAGTTATGAATTATTCGATTACCAATATTCACGCTGTCGACGACTGTGGCTCCATCAAAACCACAACAACGCAAGTTCAACATCCGGCGATGGCTGGCAGTGCGCATGAAGTCTCGGTTTGGAGTTAGACCTAGTATCAATGCGCTTTCAGTATCTTTAAGAGTTTCGTGTAGTGCCTTACTACAAAAACGCCTGATACAAATTAAAAGTACTGACCAAACTAATCAAGCTACCAACCAAAATCAACAAGGTTTTCGCTTTCAAATGCTTGGTGACAAAAGCCGCAAACGGCGCAGCAACCAATCCGCCCATGGCCAAGCCGGCGACCAGTATCCAGACGGTGTGATCCAAAATCGAAAAGAAAGACGCAGCCACCACGACGGTCAAAAAGAATTCGGCGAAATTCACCGTGCCGATAGTGGTG
>JAYVHZ010000099.1:0-25241 GCA_043770645.1 Undibacterium sp.
ACAGCGCGGGTTGCACCCGCCCTACAAAACTGAACAATTCGCTTTCTCTTTTTTTGATTTTCTCTGCGCCTCGGCGTTAAGGGGTTTTAAACTTAAGCAATCCAAGACAATGAAAGCACACGAATGGAAGAATACATAGGCGGGCTGTGGGATAAATTGATCACCCGTGTCGCGTATCAAGGCTATCCGGAAGCCCGGGTTGAATTGGCACAGATGAAAAACATCGCAGCAACCTTCTTCCGTGCCCTCGGTGGTGATCCTGGAATCAATTTGCAATCCGGTTCCGCTAGCACACATGGCGCACGTCGTAGCTGGCTCGAACGTATTGCCGGTATCGGCGAGAAAGCTGAACTAACTTGGTCTGATGAAACGACTTTGCACTTACCGGCCAGTATTGATTATTTTCCAGAACGTGAACTCAATCGTGAATTATATTTGTGGTTGCTAGCCTTAGTTGCACATGATGTCGATCCGGAAGCGCCTCACTTACAACGCAATCAATCCGCAACCAAATCACTGTTGAGTGCTTTTCCCTTATTACAGGAACGCTATACACGATTGGTGCGTGCAACGCTCGCACGTCGGCCTGATCCGACAAAATTAAAAAAGCAAGAAGCAGAAAATGAATTACTAATCCGACGTGCATTGTTAGAACCAGGAAGCGTGCCGTCCGATCTGAAAAAAGTCGGACGCAAAGACTTCAATGTTGTTCCCGTAATTATATGGTTACATGCCCCCTCCAACAGCAATGCTAAAAACAGCAGACCGGCCAGCAAACTCACGCCGGAACAAGCGCAAGGTAGCGCAGCGCAAACCGATACCGAGCAACGCAGACGCATGGCAGAGCGCACCGACATGCCCGACAATCCTAATCCATTCATGCTGCTATTTCGCGCCGAGAGTCTGTTTTCTTGGGCCGAATATGTAAAAGTGAATCGGCCGCTCGATGAAGACGACAATCCCGATGCACAAAGAGCGGCAAATGACTTTGATGTCTTAAGCGTTGCAAACGACGGTAAAAGTACCGCTAGTCGCGTACGTTTCGATCTCGATTTACCAGCCGAAGCCGACGATGATTTACTACTTGCCGACGGTATCTTATATCCAGAATGGCATTACAAAAAACAGCAACTCATCGACAATCATGTCTGCATACAAATGCTGTTGGCGCGCAATGCCGAAGCGCAAGCTTTACCTGGGCATTTACGTGCAACGGCCAAACGATTGCGGCAGCAGTTTCAAAGCTTAACGCCGGAGCGCCAACGTCTGCGTGGGCAGGTCAGTGGTAACGACATTGATATCGATGCCTGTGTCCGCTTCAGTGCAGAGCGACGAGGTTCCAGCGGAGGTTCGAATCTTCATAGACTGGCGGTGGCGAGCCCCGGCCTCTATCTGGACAACCGTCAACAAAGCCGTGATCTTGCTTGCCTCCTACTCGCAGACTTATCGATGTCCACCGATACGTGGGTGAACAATCAAGCACGCGTGATTGATGTGATACGAGACAGCCTATATTTGCTGTGCGAAGCCTTAGCCGCCACACAGGATCGCTTCGCTTTATATGGTTTTTCCTCCGTAAGACGCGACAACGTACGCTTTCATATACTCAAAGGCTTTGACGAACAATACAATGACCAGGTACGTGGTCGCCTAGCACAAATCAAACCAGGCTTTTACACCCGCATGGGCGCGGCGATCCGTCATGCTTCAGCAATTTTGCAACGACAAAGAAATGCCCGTCGATTACTCTTGATACTGACCGATGGCAAACCGAACGATCTCGATCAATATGAAGGTCGCTATGGTATCGAAGACACGCGTGTCGCGATCCACGCGGCACGTCAATTGGGACTGCTTCCTTTTTGCGTGACGATAGATGAAAAGGCCGAAGATTACTTACCGCATCTGTTCGGTGCAAAAGGCTATATCGTCGTCAAGGACGCTGCGGAATTGCCACAGCTCTTACCGCGTTTATATGCGCAACTGACGCAACAAACTTAGTGTCTTTCTAAAAACCAAAGAGAACGAAACCTCCAGATCTGAGCGAAAAAAATACGCAGAAAGAAAAACCATAACAAATCTACCAGTATCTAAAGCTCGGCACCAACTTGATAAATTTTGGTATGAGGATGAATACTGATTCGTTTGACTTCTTGCCCGGTTTTAATCTCGTAAATAAGCAAAGTACTAGGCTCACCCAACAAGCTAATTAGGGCATAACGTCCATCGCGCGAAAAATCTAAATGACGTACTTGCTGGACGGCATTGAACTGGAATTCGGTGTCCATGCCTAATGTTTGTTTGTCGAAAATCTGCATGGATTTGGTGTTGCCTTGCCTATTTTTCTGGGTTGGAAGCGCGGTCAGCCACACCGAAGCTGTGCGGGGTCGGCTGCGTAGTTCAGCACTTGCTTCATTGGTTGGTACTTGATGAAAAATTTTCCAGGTCGACATGTCGAGGACGCTGATCAAGGCGTCCTTTTGACTAGGGATTGCTAGGTATTCTTTACCATGATCAAACCAGTGAGCCGCTGTTCCAAGTTGCGACATCGCTGGCAATTTTAGTGTGGCAATCTTACGTTTAAGATCAAGATCAACAACATGCGCGATGCCTTCGTGGGTCTGACCGATCAAAGTCTCATAGCTAGAGCTGAAAAAAATATCGTCGATACTGTCACTTAATTTAATGCGTATCGGCGGAAATGGACCCTGCACTTTGATACCTTCGCCTAACTGATAATCATGTACCAATCCAGCATAAACAGGTGCAGCCGTCTCGTCATAACTCAATTCACAAATCTCCGGAATGTCTCTGAGTGTCGCAACGAAGCTTTTACGCGGCGCAGCATCATAGACGGCCGTCACAGAGGAGGATTTTCCCTCTTCAATCTTCATATCGATGACGCGTATTAGACTCAAATCGCTGGCATTGAGAGCGACCAAGCTGTGCGGTAAAGCATTGGCGACCATCACAAAGCGTCCGTCGCTCGATAGGGCTAAATTCTGTGTTTGTAGGCCGACACGAATGAAGGCAACTAAGCTAAGTTGATGCAGATCGTATTTGCTGATCCAGCCATCTTTCGAGGAAAAAAAAGCGTATCGTCCATCGGATGAAAATTGCGGTTTGCCTTCGAGTAAAAATTGACTTGATAGTTGTCCAATCGATGTAAAACTATCGCCATCAATCAGGTCTATACGATACTGATCTGGCGTGACCATCCATAAAACCTGTAATGGATTCACAGCGGGCCTTGGTTTCTCGCTGTGCACAAGTAGTGCTTGCTGAATGCGATGACTCGCTTTGATCTCCATAGCGCCCAGCTTTTCTGTTCGCACTATCTCGTGAGAATGTCCGCTGGTTTCGAATGCCTGTGACTGCGCCATAGTAAGTGGAAACTCCATGCAAAACAACGGCACGAGAAGCATGAGCACATTTCGTAATTGATGCCACATTATCATTTTTCCCATTTGCGACTAGTAAGCGTTTGAGGCATCATTTTTTGACGCGCTTCGCTTCCAATTTTGCTTCTTCAATATTGGCATCAACCGAGCGTTTCATGTCTGAGTCGGGTGGTAGTAATGGCAGCATTTTTTGCCATTGACGAATGGCGAACTCGTAATCTTCTCGCTCAAATCCCGCGCTACCGGATAGTGCTAATGCTTTGACATTATTTGGATTGAGTGACAGAGCGCGATTGATCAATTGCTCAGGCTCTCCTTGCAAGCGATTGTCGCGCGCCGTCGCTAACGTGTCGGCATAACTCGCCAGCAGATCTGCATCCTCTGGCATCAGTTCGACGAGATGCTCGTAAGCCTTTGCTGCCTCAGCAAATTGCCCTAGTGATTTATAGGATCGTGCCAACATGCTCCAACCTTCTACATTGCTAGGATCGGTTTGCAGTCGTTTGGCTAAGCCCTTCACCATTTGTTCGATTTGCTGTGCTCCGATGGCGTGACTTTGATCATCCTGCGCTGCAACTTGTATGGGATCAATCCCCTCAGGTGTGCCACGAGCCCAGTACAGCGTTCCTGCGAGTATCAGTATACCTAGTGCTAGTAGTGCCGCAGTGCGAGGCTCAACTGGTGTGGCCATATTGAGTGACGCTGTCGCTGCCGCAGGCGTAATTTCTTCTGCCACACGTCGCTCTAATTCACGTCGTGCGAGATCATAATCGCTCGTAACGATACTGCCTGTGGCGAGTTCTCTATCTAATTCTCGTCCTTGCTCACGTAATATCACCAAGCTAGGATTGTCTTGTAAATGGGGGAGCGATGTTGGTGCGGTGCTTTTGTTCAAGAGTGGCATGATCACGAACAAGATTGCCCCTATCGTCATCAATGACGCGAGTAGTACAAAATAGGTCATCGTATCTCCTTAGGGTCAGCATCAAAATTCTCATCTGCATCCAGTAATTGCGCGCCACGCTGTAGATCAACATCTAACACGATTTCATTGCTGAGTCGGCGCCGCTTGAGTAAGCTAAATAATGTAAACATGCCGCCTAGGAGTAATAGAACGGGACCAAACCAAAGTATCCAGGTGGTCGCTTTCACTGGGGGGTTATATAGAACAAAATCGCCATAGCGTTGCACCATAAAATCCAGCACATCTTGATCCGACATACCTTGTTGCAGTTTCTCTCGCACTTGATTTTTTAAGTCAATCGCCAATTCCGCTTGAGAGTCCGCGATATTCTGATTTTGACAGACGAGACAACGCAATTGCTCAGAGAGAAAGGTAAGCCGCTTCTCCAATATTGGATCAGGTATGGCGCTTTGAGCTTGCAGCACCATACTGTTAAAACTAAGGCCGAGTAATAGGCTACCGAGTAGAACTGTAAAAATAACTCTAAGCACGATTAAGCTCTTTAATGAGAGGTAACAATTTATCTTGAATGATTTTCGTAGTCAGGGGGCCGACATGTTTGTGACGCACGATGCCTTGTTTATCAATGACGAAGGTTTCAGGAACGCCGTAGACGCCATAGTCGATACCAACTCTGCCGTTGCCATCAAATGCAGATAGGGTATAGGGATTGCCATATTGGGCTAGCCAGTTGATTCCTTCTTCTCTCACATCCTTGTAGTTCAGTCCTAGTATCGGCACCTCTTTTTGCTTAGCGAGATCCATCAAGACGGGATGCTCTTGACGACAGGACACGCACCAAGATGCCCAAACATTGAGCAACCACACTTTGCCATGCATATCTTGCGGCGAGAATTTTTGTTCCGGTTTATGCAATTGCGCCAAGCTAAATGCCGGCGCTGCTTTATCGATAAAAGGAGAGGGAATTTCACGGGGATTTAATCGGAGCCCGATTCCCAAAAATACCACCAGCACGAGAAAAGTACCCAAAGGAAGTAGAAAGCGTTTCATGTCGTTTTCCTAGGTAGTCAGCGGCTTGTTATCCACTGGCGCTTGCATAGACATTGTCGATTGCGACCTGCTACTGCTACGCAATGCCAAGCGATAACGACGATCTGAAGCTGATAGCGCCCCGCCTAATGCCATGATCAAACACCCGCCCCATATCCATCCAATAAAAGGTTTGTGCTGAATTTTCACCACCCATGTATCTTTGCTAGCCGATTCACCCAGAGAAATATAGAGGTCGCGCGTGAATCCACGATCGATAGCTGCCTCAGTCATTGGCATGTTTTGTATCGTATAAAAACGCTTTTCAGGGAACATGCTGATGCGTTTGCCATCTGCATCGCGTACGTCAAATACGCCACGCGACGCCTCATAATTTGGACCTTGAATTTCTTTCAAATCGACAAAGTGAAAAGCGTAAGCATTGATCTGAGTCTTATCACCTAGGCGCATACTGATATCGATGGACGCGTCATAGCCCTTCACCAATGTGACGCCGATGACAAACACGGCGATCCCTGCATGGGCAAGCAGCATTCCCCAATAACTGAGAGGTTCTCTGTGCAATCGCCGCCAAAAGGAAGTGCCGACTGGCGCATGCAGCATCCGCTCCAGCAAATGAGAAAGCGTGGCAAGTAATACCCAACTAGCGAGGCTGACACCGAGTACCACCATCCAAGAGGCCGCGAATACCAAGGCTAGTATCGCCCCACAAAGTAAGCTAGCCACAGCAATAAAACGTAAACGTCGTGCGATTGCCCTTAGAGAAGATTCTTTCCAGCGTAGGAAAGGTCCTATCGCCATCAAGAATATCAAGGGTATCATGATGGGCGCAAAGACGGCTTCAAAATAAGGAGGACCGACCGAGATTTTTCCAAGATTGAGGGCATCTAAAAACAAGGGATATAAGGTACCCAGCAGAACGGTTCCGGTTGCGGCCAGTAGTAAGACGTTATTGACTAACAACATCGATTCCCGCGAGAACAAACTAAATCGTCCCCCTAAGCCGACCGTCGGTGCGCGCCAAGCAAACAGCATGAGCGAGCCACCAATGACAAGAGCCAAAAACACCAAAATAAACATGCCTCGACTTGGATCGGTGGCGAAGGCATGCACCGAAGTAAGAACGCCAGATCGCACTAAGAAGGTGCCGAGTAAAGACAGTGAAAAAGCAATGATCGCCAGTAGCACGGTCCAGTTCTTAAAACTTCCTCGCTTTTCAGTGACTGCAAGAGAATGAATCAAAGCGGTACCCACTAACCAAGGCATGAACGAGGCATTTTCTACGGCATCCCAAAACCACCACCCACCCCAGCCCAATTCGTAGTATGCCCAATAACTGCCCATGAAAATACCCAGAGTCATGAACATCCACGCTGCCAAAGTCCATGGACGCGACCAACGTGCCCATGCCGCATCGAGTTTACCGCCCAATAAGGCAGCGATGGCAAACGAAAATGCAACCGAAAAACCGACATATCCCATGTAGAGTAAAGGCGGATGAATGATCATGCCCAGATCCTGTAACAGTGGATTCAGGTCGCGACCATCCGCTGCCGCAGGCAATAAGCGTTCAAACGGATTTGAAGTAAATAGCATAAAGCATAAAAATCCCACACTCACCAAGCCCATCACGCCCAATACACGAGCCGCTGTATCGCTTGGTAATTGGCGACTAAATAAACTGACGGCAAACGCCCACAGTCCTAACATCCATGTCCAAAGCAATAGGGAACCTTCGTGCCCACCCCAACTGCCAGCGACTCTATACATCAATGGTAAGCGCGTATTGGAATTCGAGGCCACATAACTGAGCGAAAAATCATTCGTCGCAAATGCATAGACGAGTGCTAAGAAAGCAAAGGAAAGAAAAAAGAATTGCCCAGTTGCCAGCGGGCGCGCCAAAGCCATCCAGCGAGACTGATTACGAAGCGAACCCACAATCGGAAAAATGCCTAGGACTAATCCGAGGCAGAGTGCCAATATAAGAGAGAGATGGCCGAGTTCAGGTATCATTTTTCAAGCTGACTTTCTTTTGCAGGAGCTGCAGTAGTGGCAGTAGTGGCCGGAAGCTGAGAGGAAGCTTGCTTGGCTTTTTCCATCGCGTACGCAGCATCGGGGGGCATATAATTTTCGTCATGCTTCGCCAACACTTCATCGGCGACAAACAATTTATCTTGTCCCAATTTGCCTTGTGCTACGACGCCTTTTCCTTCTTTAAATAGATCCGGCAGGCTGCCACGATAATTGACACGTACTTTTTGCACATTATCGGTAACGTTAAAACTCACGGTCACACCATCCGCTTGACGTTGCAAACTACCTTGTTCAACCATACCTCCCATACGAAAACTTCTACCCTGCGGCGCTTCGCCAGCGTAAATCTGCGTCGGCGTAAAAAAGAACACTAAGTTTTTTTGGAATGCGGAAAGTACTAACCATGCAGCGATGCCGAGTGTGGCGACGCCAGTGGTAATCAAGATCAATCGTTTGTGTCTAGGTTTCATGGTTTTCTATGTGGTCGAACTTGATTCAATTGGGTTCTTAAGTTTTTATGACGAATAACTAGACCTGTAATTTCAGCGAACATACAAAACGCGACGACAATCAAGGAACCCCAGACATAAAGTCCATAGCCACCCATGGCAAAAAAATCACTCCAGTTTTCCCAAATCATGATTGACTCGCTTTCTTAATCCATTCCGAATGACGTTCACGCTCCATCACGATGCAGCGCAGACGCATCAGGCTTACTGCAATCGTATAGGCCCAAAAAGCCAGTGCCAGAATTAGCATGCCCAATAACATCGTCATCGCCATACTCGGTGCGCGGGTTAAATTAATGGATGAACCTTGATGCAAAGTATTCCACCACTGCACCGAGAAATAGATGATGGGAATGTTGACGACGCCAACTAATAGCAACACGGCACCAGCTTTATCAGCGCGTCTAGGGTCATCAATAGCCGCTTGCAAGGCAATGAAGCCTATATACAAAAAAAGCAAAATCAATTCGGAAGTAAGACGCGCATCCCACACCCACCAAGCTCCCCAAGTTGGCTTGCCCCATAGTGCACCGGTCCATAAGGCCAGAAAAGTCAACATCGCGCCGGTCGGCGCCAATGCACTCGCCATCATGGAAGAGAGTCGAGTATTAAACGCCAGTCCTAAGGCAGCCCAAAAAGCCATCACCAGATAGATCAGCATCGACATCCACGCCGCAGGTACGTGCAGGAAAATAATGCGATAGGCTTCACCCTGTTGATGGTCAGTCGGCGCCACAAAAAATCCAATATACAGGCCGACGACACCCAAGATCAGAGCCGCGCTAAAAAACCATGGTATGAGCGTACCAGCGACGGGAAAGAAGGCTTGAGGTGAAGCATATTTAAACCAATGAAAACGTGGCGTCGCCATCGCGGCAGAGAGCGGGCTAGGCGTCGCTGAGACTGGTGTCGAGTTATCCAAAATATGTCCCCACTATTCAAGAGAAATTCGTAAAGCAGCGGCGCTCGCCCAAGGCGCCAGCGCCAGAGCTGCAGCCAAAACGCCACCCAACAATAACAAATGTGCGTCACCACCAAGACCGCTGACTTCTGCGCTCACCGCGCCCGCGCCAAAAATTAACACGGGTATATACAGAGGCAAAACCAAGAGCGAAATCAACACGCCGCCGCCACGCACTCCCAAAGTCAATGCCGCACCGATCGCACCCACTAAGCTTAATACCGGGGTGCCGATCAATAAGCTATAAAACAAAACCGCAATCGCGTCACCCGACAAGCCAAATTGCAAAGCCATCACCGGCGCAATGAGTACCAAGGGCAAACCTGCTACTAGCCAATGCGCAATTAATTTACCAATGACGACCAACACCAATGATTCCGGTAACAGCAGCAATTGCTCCAAACTGCCGTCAGCGTAATCCAGCGAGAACAATCGCCCCAGTGCCAACATCGATGCAAGTAAAGCCGCCACCCACACGATCCCTGGTGCCATGACACGCAATGTCTCAGCTTCAGGGCCAACGCCCAATGGGAATAAGCTAATCACGATGATGAAAAAAAATACCGTGATCAACACATCAGAACGACGTCTAAATGCAAGCAAAAGGTCTCGCTGCACGACCCATTTTATCGTCTTCAACATAGCCGACTCTGCGCTAAATCAAGAGTAAGCGAACGGTGCGCCTGAAGCGCGATTGTTTGATGTGTGGTGTAGATCAGCATGCCACCTGCTCGCAAGTGATTTTCTAATATGGCACACAAATGTGTGAGTGATGCAAGATCTAGCGCGGTAAAAGGCTCATCCAAAATCCACAAAGGCGCTTGTGTGGAAAATGCTAAGCGCGCTAGTGCCACCCGCTTGCGTTGCCCTTGCGACAGCACACGCGTGGGTAAATCCGCTTCTTGTTCCAAACCGAATTGATCGAGTGCATCATAGGCTCGATCGCGACTGATGACTTGTCCAGAAAGTGCAGTTGAAATGAGTACATTTTCCCAAGCAAGTAGCTCGTCTTTCATGCCATTGGCATGTCCGAGATACATCAGTTGTTTCGCATACGCTTCGCGATCCTTACGAATTTCCTTGCCATTCCACTGCAACATTCCTTCAGCAGGAATCGACAAACCACACAGCATACGCAATAGACTGGTTTTACCACTACCGTTGGCACCCGCAACACACAAAGCATCGCCAGCAATCAGTTGAAAGTGCACATCCCTAAATAGCTGACGCTCGCCACGGACGCAAGCTAGTCCAACTGCTTCCAGACTCATTGATGCCTCTCCTCACGATAAATAAGATGGAACTATTTTTAGGCCTAAACGATGCTGGGTAAATTGAGACCTTAATCGCGCACCACAATCTCCGCCTTCATGTGAGGATGGGGACCACAGATATACGGATAACTCCCGGTTTTTGTAAAGTGCCTTCCCCAAGTTTCACCTGGAAATAATCGATCTGATTCCGCGAGCCCTTCTTTTTCAAAAAAAACGGAATGGTTGGTACGCTTTTCTTGATTCACCCATTTCACTATCGTCCCAGCTTTGATTTCAAGTCGCTCTGGGACGAATTTCATATTGATGATATGCACTTCCACCACTGCAACAACTGTCGCAACTTGGGTCACTTCCAAGGCATGCGTCGCAACACCCATGCTGGCGATCATGCCCAACATCAGCATTGCTGCGATTGAACTGTAAGACCAAAAATATGTTTTCAAAATTAATTTCATCGATATGTCGAATTAAGCCTATTCGAATTAAGCCTATTCGAATTGAGTCTATTCGAATTGAGCTTATTGCTTAGCGTTGATATCTGCCTTCGCATTATCCAAGCCCAATGTATAACCAAAAGACACATAGTGATAACGACCATTGGTGTAATCGTCGTGGATGGCAAACCCAAAGTTATAGAGTTTTCCGGCTTCGAGATTGACGTCACCTTCACCGCCGGTAAGCTTACGGGTGATACTCACCGTCCAAGTATCGCCTTTGAGCTCACCTTTCGCTTCAACCAAGGCTTTGCCACCCTCCGAGACACGCTTATCAGCGACATAACCGTCAGTCGCCTTTTGACCTTTACCACTCTTGTATTGGATCAAATCATAAAATTTGCCATTGGCGACATTACCGTCTTTCACGTATTTGGTTTTTTTGTCATCCGTAACGCCAGGCATAGTACGGGCATCCGTGTGACAGGTTGTCCAGCAACCACCGACCGTATCAAGCTCTACTTTCCCTGGCTCTTCCAACATGATGGCCAATTTCAAAGGATTCTTATCATCCATCTTTTTACCGCTGGCAAAACCGGTATTTTTCCAAGAAAAACGCAAATACAAATTCGTCGCATCGCGTGACGCTTGGACGGCGACAGGAATGCCACCGGGCTTGCCCTTAATTGGTTCAGGTTCTAGTATCGTGCTTTTTGACTTGCCACCAGAAACGATTTTTTGACCGAACTCGCCAGCCTCTTCGCTACCTGTTCTCTCATCAACGTGACACCCGATACAAGCTTCACCCTTCTTTTTTATCGCCGAAGCGCCGCCATGTTCCGTGCCTTTTAAGATCCACTCCATCCCAGCTGCTCCTGGATAAAAAACGGTGATGGTTTTACTCGGTGCTTTGGTGACATCTGAGGCGTACGATGAGACTGTGCCCATAGCAAAGGCTAGCCCTAACGACGACGCTGCAATCAAAGATTTTTTCATAATATCCTCTACTAACAATTAATTGGCTGTAAGCCGTTCTTTCTCAGGGAGAGCGGCGATCAGATACCCTAGTCGAACTTACTCGTCTTCTTCAGGCATACCTTTCGGTTTGTGATGGGCGATCCCTTTATGGCAATCGATACAGGTCTGTTTGTCTTTTTGCGCATTTTCGTGCTGTTTGCGTGCACGTTGTTTCTGAGCGTCGCCATTCATGCCTTCGAAACTATGGCAATTGCGGCATTCGCGAGAATCATTTTCCTTCATTCTGGCCCACTCGCGAGTCGCCAACTCAAGTCGTTTTGCCTCAAATTTTTCTGGCGTGTCAATCGTACCGGTGATCTTTCCAACGACTTCCCGACTCGCCTGAATCTTCCGCATCATCTTATGCGTCCAATCTTTAGGAACATGGCAATCAGAGCAAATCGCACGTACCCCTGTGCGGTTGGAGTAATGAATAGTTTGCTTGTATTCCTGGTAAACCGTATCTTTCATTTCGTGACAACTAATACAGAATTCCAACTCATTGGTCGCTTCCATGGCGGTATTAAAACCACCCCAAAAAACGATCCCACTGACAAAACCTATCGATAGCAAACTGAGCAATGAATAGCGCACGCTTGGTTTTCGTAAGCAAGCCCAATAATTTCTTAATCTATTTCCCATGAATGACATGCCCTGTTTTTTACATTCAAAAAACTTGGAGAGCATGCACTCTCCAAGTGGTTTACCTAGATCAATAAATATCTTCTTGGGTATTCCAAACATTGAACTTGCCTGTAGGCGTGATCAATCTAGCGTCCTTGATGACATGTTTCAATTTACGCGTTTTATCATCCATAATCACAATCGCTGACGGCTCAGTTTTACCCGCCCACAGTGAGAACCAGACTTCGTCACCTTTCTCGTTGTATTCGGCATGCACAGTTCGCTTGACTGCTTTACTTTCAGGCAAACCAGCGAGCATTGCGATATTGATGATTTCAGCTGGCTTATCCAAATTCTTGATGTCGAACACGGAAACTGATTCAGCCAATTCACGGTCTGGGTTCAACGGTGCGTCGGCCCACAGGTTGCGTGACTTTGGATGTGTCTTAACGAACAAGGATCCACTGCCGTGATTTTTTAATTCTTGAACCACTTTCCAAGCTTCCTTCGGATGCTTGGCTGGATCTGTACCGATCAGAGAGACCACATCAGACCCGAGATGTGAGGTTGACCATACCGGGCCAAATTTAGGATGCACAAAATTGGCGCCGCGACCTGGATGTGGTTTCGGTTTTGTTTCTACCAAAGCGGCCAATTTACCAGTTTTGGTATCGACCACCGCCACTTTATCTGAAGCATTCGCCGCAACTAAGAAATAACGTTTTGTTGAATCCCAGCCACCGTCGTGCAAGAACTTGGCGGACTCGATGGTTGTTTCTCTCAAACTCTTTAGGTCTGAATAGTCGACCAGCTTAATCATGCCGGTTTCTTTGACATTCACGACAAATTCAGGTTTATGTGGAGATGCTACGATAGACGCCACGCGTGGTTCTGGATGATATTCGCCATCAACCGCTTGGCCACGGGTTGACATGATTTTCAAAGGTTTGAGTGTGTCGCCTTCTGTGATCACGTATTGTGGCGGCCAATAAGCACCAGCGATAGCATACTTATCTTCGTAGCCCTTAAATTTTGAAGTCTCAACTGAGCGCGCTTCAATACCGACTTTAATCGTTGCAACAACTGTTGGCTCTACATACCACATGTCGATCAAATCAAGCTTACCGTCACGACCAATCACGTACACATAGCGACCTGACATAGACACGCGAGAGATATGCACAGCGTAACCCGTCTTCACGATACCCCAGATCTTTTTAGTATCACCATCGATCAAGGCGACTTCACCTGAATCACGTAGAGTCACAGAGAACACATTCCTCAAATTGATGTTGTTCATCTTTTTCTTTGGACGATCTTCTGGCTTGACGATAAGCTTCCAGCTTGCCAGCATGTCTTTCATGCCAAATTCTGGCGGCGCATCGACTGGCTGTTGGATATAAGTCGCCATATTAGCGATCTCATCCTTGGTCAAAATATCGTCAAAGTTCACCATCCCGCCTTCAGTACCGTAGGCGATAATCTTTTCTAGTCGACCCTGTCCTAGTTTCTTCGAATTCATAGGCTCAAGATTTTTACCAGTTGCGCCTTTGCGCAAAATGCCGTGACATCCTGCACAACGCTCAAAGTAGATCTTCTTGGAATTCGCCGTTTGTTCTGCGTTTAACGTCGGCTCTTGAAATGCGGATGCGCTAGTAGAAAATCCGATTGCAAACGGTAATGCGGCAAGAATTGCCACAATCGGACGAGGTAATATTTTTTTGAGTTTCATATTATTTACTCCCTTAACATTGATGGAAAAAACAAAATTCACAAACTTTAGCGGTGCCAATTAGCGAACGCAAAAGGAAAGCACAAACATTTCAAGATCTGACTTGTATCGATAGCATCTTGGGAAAAGCTTACTCTCTGAGAAATTTAATTTCCTTATCCACCGTCAATTTCGGGGAGCCAACACAAAGACCATTTGATGTATCACAAACTGACTGGAAATTTACCTAAGCGGTGCACAACACAATGTGTTCACACCGCCCATTAGTTTCAAAATCCCACGACCAGCGACGCATGATAGTAGCGTCCAGGTTGAGTGTAAGCGTCGACCACAATTGAAGTAGCGGCTAAGCCTTGGACATCGCTCCAGTTCCAATATTTCTTATTGCTGATATTGTTGACGCCCAAATTGATGCGCCAATTTTTTTGCACTATCCACTGCAGCTGCATATCGAGCGTCGTCACACCCGGCACCAAAAATTGACGCACGCGTGGTGGCACAGCCGGTTTTGGCAAGTACGGACTACCCAAGTCGGCAGCTTCTTTGCCTACCTGATGACGAGCATTTAACTGCCAATCCAAACTACCACTATTGAAACGTAAGCCTGCGTACAGCTTGCTGGGATTGATAGCACTCAGTGGCGTGTGTGCGACTTCATCTGTACCACGCGTTCTGCCATAAGCAAATGGTGAGCTTAATTTACCGCCTGCAATTTCGGTCCATTGAATTTGTCCACGGATTTCAAAACCATCGATTTTAGCCTTGTCCACATTCACGGTTTGGAAAATTGCTGGATCACCCGCAATGCCTTTGCCGCCCAATGGTTTCTTATCGTAGATCAAGTCTTTGTAGCGTCCGCTAAACACGGCAACGTCGAGGCTGAACTGATCAAACAGCGCACGCACACCAATTTCTATGTTCTGACTTTTCTCTGGTCTTAAATCCGGATTCGCCAACAATACGGCTGGTACAGTCGAACTATCAAATACGCCATTAATTTGCTGAGCATTCGGCGCACGAAACCCGCCCGCTAGGCTGGCATATGCATTGAAGTCAGAATTCACTTTGTACAGCACACCTAGTTTAGGAACGACTGCCGACCCTGACAGAGATTTGGCGGGTGTCTTGGCTGGTGGCGCAAAGCCAACTTGCGTTTTGACATGGAGATCGAAATGATCGTAACGTATGCCAGGCGTAATAATCCAAGAACCAGAAAAAACTTCATCTTGCAAGAAAACGGCACGACTGGAATCGCGTGTATCGGGGAAGTATTTACGCGGCGTGAAATCCGCATTACCCGGATCAAGCCCATCAAAAAAATTACTGACGTCGATCCGTGAATAATCAAAGCCATAGCTCAGACGTTGAGCAAAATTTGGCGACGATTTGAATAACTTATCTGCTAACAAACTAAACTGCCAAGCCTGTTCCGCATACGACACCTTGCGAACACGATCAGCCAGAGTATTGCGCTGAGTAATCCCATTATCCTGAGCAGTGCTATCTTGATAGCTGAGATTGCTTTGTAAGTGATCGATCCAATCATTGTTGAGCGTATAGCGGTCAATTAAGGTCAAACGATTGCGAGCAGTCTCTTTATGGACAGTTTCGCCCCTCACCGCAGAGCCCGTCGTCATCGGCAACTTGGCGCGACTCGATAACAATTCAAAATCGGACGTCTTATCGACCCGTTCGACACTAAGACTATGCTTTTGTGATGCATTTGGTTGATAAACCAACTTTGCTAAAACGGATTGTGTTTTGTCTTCTTGCGGATTAGGTGTGGTTCTGTCGATATTCGGCACATCATTCGTACCCCTATTTTCCAAGCCCTTTGCCTTGCTAGCACTCGCACTAATTAGCCAGCTCCATTGCGGACTCAAACGCCCTGCGATGCTGGCACCGAGGACGCGACTATGATCATCACCACTCCAGTTGGCAAATAGTTTACCGCCAAAATTTTTGGCAGCCACATTTTTCTCCCGCAGAAAATCTTGCGGCTCTAAAGTCATAAAGTTGACCAAGCCCGCCAAGCCGTCTGAGCCATACAAGACCGAGGCTGGGCCGCGCACAACTTCGACTTGCCGGATCAGATTCATCGCAATCGAATCGCGTCCAAAGGCATTACTGCCATTGACATAACTGCGCGGCAAACGCACACCATCGATCAGCATCAGAACGCGGTTACCATCCTGACCACGGATCGTGAATCCGGCATTACCATCGCGTCCTGTTGAGTTACCCGCACCCGTCACCGTAAATCGTGCTGGCGCACGTTTGACCTCGACGTTAACAAGATTTTTGGCCAGGTCACGAATATCCGAAATTCCCAGTCGTTCGATTTCTTTTTGATCAATGACATCAATCGACATCGGCAAATTTTCGACAAACTGTTCATAGCGGGTGCCGCTGATGACCACAATTTGAGCAGGATTAGTTCGAGAAGGATTTGCTGAATTTGCGAGTTCGCCAAGCGCTGTTTGCATTTGTGCTTGTGCTTGTGCAATACAAGGAAGCGTTACACAACAACAGGCCAGACTAACTGCTAGTGTCATCCTTTTCAAAGGTTCTGTCGTTGGTGTCGTTGTTGAAAATAGTGAAGTCATCATGCTAGCCCCATAGGAAAGTATTGGGCTTAGTCTAGACAACTAATCTGAGAGGTCAATCCGCTTGTTGCGTAAGGATATAGGCAGAACGAACTAGATAAAATGGCTGCGACATGAAAATCCTAAGCTGGGTATAGCTTACAAGGTGGGTGAATATTTTTTGGATGGCGACATGTATTGACAATGAATGCAAACAATTTGACATACATCAAATCATTAAACACCCTAGGTTCAAGCAAGAAACTCGTACGGCACTCGACCCATTAAGCCTAAGGGAGAACATTAGCGGGTAACAACACGATAATCACCAACAAAGCACTGTCTTGGATTGCTTCTAACTGGTGCACGACGCCGCCAGTAAACTATTGTAAATCTCCCGCATGCAAGCAGTGTTCTTGCGAATCAGCCGTGACCAAAACCTCACCAACCAGACATTGAATGGTAATCGGTCCTTTGACGTTATGCGGCGGAATCATTTTTTTGCCGGCAGCATCATTCGTATCACTTCCAAACTCGAGTCTTTGAATATGGCGAGTGATTGCAAGGTGTAAGGTGGTGCAGGCAAAGGTAATATAGGGCTGACCTGTCCTGACGCAAGATGCGGGATCGCCATGTTAATCTCCTCGATAATCACGAATAAAGTTAACCTCAATCGTAAGCGATTTTACATACTGCATCGAAGAGTGGATATTGCCCTGCGTTCCCATCGTTAATCAGCTTCTTATACTGTTTTTTAAGCTGATTTTTTATCTCTGAAAATCTTGTGTAGAAGTGGCCGTATTCTCAACATCACGTAAGGTTTGCACCATAAAATAGCGGTGTAATTGCGGCGGCGTCTGTGCCAACATCGCCTTCACATCATCATCACTAATAAAAAAGGCCAGCAGACCATTTGTTGATGCGGTCATCGTTTCGCCAAACTGACCTACCTTGGGCAACATCAGAGAAGGATCAGCGAATTCATTAGGAGCAGGAATAAGAATTTTTTTCCACCTAAGCTTGCTTCGATATCCCTAATTGCTGCATACACGTTCGCAAGTGGCACAATCAATACCAAAACTAACATCAAACGTGTCACTAAGGTCACCAAACTTTATCCTTACTTATTTTGTACTTTACATTTATCAGGTATTTAATATGACCTGATTTTGCTGCCTATGTAAAATCGATATCGCCAGCTACTCTTGAAATTCCCACTTCTTCCAATTCGCCAGCACCGCATTCGGATACTCAGCACGACCGCGACTGCCGTTATAGCGACCAAGTGCAAGGAAAAGATTGCCGCCTTCCATGTCGATATACATCCGTAAAATCGAACAGCCATAGCGCAAATTAGTTTGCATTTGAAATAGCTTCTTCGGATCACCATCACCGATCACACGCGACCAAAATGGCATGACTTGCATGAAACCACGTGCACCGACAATAGATACCGCATATTTCTTGAAACCTGATTCGACTTGCATTAAGCCGAGCACTAAACCAGTATCCAAACCAGCGCGCTTTGATTCGTACCAAACGGTTTCTAAAAATTCTAAGCGGGTTTGTTTATCAGGAATGCGACGCCTTAAGCGATCTGACATTTCACCTAGCCAATGCAAGTATTTGATGCGCTCTTCTATCTTGTCGAAAGTCGGTTTCGGTGGACGTGGATCGGCCACCAGCTTGGCGAGTGCCAGCCTAACGGAATCTGCAATCGCTTCTTCCTTTTGATTACCAGCATTCACAACTGATGGCGCAATGAGTAGCAGCGCCAGAAGACAAACGCGAGTTTGTCTTTTAAAGAGACAAACTCGCATCATTACGTTCAAAATGAACTTCATTATTAGGATTATTTCGCCTGCAATTTGGCGATCAGGAAACTGAACATATCCGCGACCGCGATATTACTAGCTTCCGCATCACGACGACCTTTGTATTCCAAATTACCTTCTTTCAAGCCACGATCACCGATCACGACGCGATGTGGCACGCCAATCAATTCCCAATCCGCAAACATCGAACCCGGACGCAAATCACGGTCATCAAGCAATACATCGACGCCAGCAGCTAATAAATCTGCATAGAGTTTTTCTGCCTGTTCTTTGACGGCAGGACTCTTTTCCATGCCCATAGGACAAATCACGACTTCAAAAGGCGCAATCGCGCTTGGCCAAATGATGCCTTTATCGTCAAAATTTTGCTCGATTGCCGCACCAAGAATGCGCGTAATACCAATACCGTAGCAGCCCATTTGCAATAACTGCGGCTTGCCGTTTTCGTCAAGAAAAGTCGCTTTCATGGATTCCGAATAGCTAGTACCGAGTTGGAACACGTGACCCACTTCGATACCGCGTTGAATTGCTAACACGCCTTTACCATCTGGTGATGGATCGCCAGCAACCACGTTGCGCAAATCAGCAACCAGTGGTTCCGCGACATCACGGCCCCAGTTGGCACCGGTAAAGTGGAAATCCTCTTCGTTCGCGCCGCAGACAAAGTCGCCCATCATCGCGACCGTGCGATCTGCTACTACTTTGACCGGCAACTTGGTATTCACTGGGCCGAGATAGCCTGGCTTGGTGCCAAAATGTTCGATGATTTCATCTTCTGTTGCGAAACGGTAGTTTGCTAAGCCTGGCACTTTACTAGCTTTGATTTCATTCAATTCGTGATCGCCGCGTATTAGTAATAACCAGACTTGCTTGCTGATTTTGTCTTTCTCTTCGGTTTCAACTGTCAGCACGATAGACTTCACCGTGTTCTGCAAAGGAATATTCAAGAGCTCGGCCACCTCTTCACACTTGGCTTTTCCGGGCGTTGTCGTTTTCGTCAATGCTTGTATCGCTGCTTGGCGTGCATCAAACAAAGACAAAGCTTCCGCTGCTTCCATATTCGCTGCGTAATCTGAGGTCGGGCAATATACCAAGGCATCTTCACCGGTTTCGGCAATCACGTGGAATTCATGTGAGCCGGTACCACCAATCGCACCGTTATCCGCCGCCACCGCGCGGAATTGCAAACCGAAGCGATTGAAAATACGTACATAGGCGTCATACATATTTTGGTAAGATTTTTTTAAGCCATCCAAGTCGCGATCAAAAGAGTAAGCATCTTTCATCGTGAATTCACGACCACGCATCAAACCAAAACGTGGGCGACGCTCGTCGCGGAATTTGGTTTGAATATGGTAAAAATTGAGTGGCAACTGGCGATACGATTTAATTTCTTGACGCGCAACGTCAGTAATTGCTTCTTCGGAAGTCGGTTGAATAATGAAATCACGACCATGACGATCTTTCACGCGCATCAATTCAGCGCCGTATTTTTGCCAGCGACCTGTTTCTTGCCATAACTCTGCAGGCTGCACCACCGGCATTAACATTTCAATCGCGCCCGAACGATCCATTTCTTCACGTACAATTTTTTCAACTTTGCGAATAACGCGCAAACCCATAGGCATATAGTTATAAATACCGGAACCGAGACGTTTAATCATCCCGGCACGCATCATTAATTTGTGGCTGACGATTTCAGCGTCGGCTGGAGCTTCTTTTAAAGTGGAAATGAAAAAACGGGTAGCACGCATGACTTATTTCTTTTCAATAATGGAGGTTTGGAATGACATCAAAATGTTGCCAGTGTTGTGCAGCGAAATTCGAGCGCAACTCTGACAATGAGCGGCATGATTTCTGAAACAACAACGCTTGAACTTTTT
The DNA here is from genome assembly GCA_043770645.1 of Undibacterium sp. GTDB lineage: Bacteria > Pseudomonadota > Gammaproteobacteria > Burkholderiales > Burkholderiaceae_D > Undibacterium. The sequence continues at coordinate 20,265 of JAYVHZ010000099.1, forward strand.
TGTTGAAGTCCTAGGTTATAATCAGCTCAATTTTAAAGGATATGCTGGCTCATGCGCTCACTCTTTGCACTTTTGATGATGGTTTCGACTGCTTAATTGCATTTTTCTCGCTTAAACTCAGCTTTTTATCGGCATTTTCGAAAAATCCTAGGTTTACAGTGTCAAAAATTTCGCCTATCAAAAATAAAGATTGTGCCCTGACCAAGTTTGGGAATACTTAACAATTCGTTTAGGGACATATTAATTCTCGCTGATGTAGATCAGTGCTGGAATTTTTTTGTGCAGCTAGTTTTAGTAACTAGAAAGAAATTTTCGTGCGTAAGCCTGAACGATAATGAAGAATTCCCAAGAAATAATTGGGGTTATACCATGTTGGATCGTGAAGGCTTTAGGCCTAACGTAGGCATTATTATGCTGAACGCCAATAATGAAGTCTGGTGGGGCAAACGAGTGCGCGAGCATTCTTGGCAATTTCCACAAGGCGGCATTAAATACGGCGAATCGCCGGAACAAGCCATGTTCCGCGAACTCGAAGAAGAAACTGGCTTGCTCCCTGAGCATGTCAAAGTGATTGGTCGCACTCGCGATTGGCTGCGCTATGAGGTGCCCGATCATTTCATTAAACGTGAAATCCGTGGACACTATCGTGGTCAAAAGCAAATTTGGTTTTTACTACGCATGGTCGGACGCGATTGCGATGTAAATTTGCGAGCTAGTACGCATCCTGAATTTGATGCCTGGCGTTGGCATGATTATTGGGTACCGCTCGATACAGTGATTGAATTTAAGCGCGGTGTCTACCAGATGGCTTTGCAGGAATTGTCACGTTTTATTAATCGTCCAGATGGACAACGTAAACCTTTTCATCAAAGACGCCGGCATCAAGACAGCAGAACAGATGCAGGTCAAAACAATGAGCTAAGTACGCAAGCGCAATTGCCTGTTTCTATGACCACGGAGATCGAAGTGAGCGTTACGCTTAGCAACGAAAGCGGTGATACGGATCCAACGATAGCAATTGAGACACCACGTAAAGAAAGTTAATCATGCATTTGCACACACCTACCCTTTCCTTACACCGTACCGCGCAAAAGGTACTGCGTGACTATGGTGTTTGCGTATGCTTGATGTTGCCATTGGCAGGCTTTGCTCAAGATGACGAAAAGCTCGTCAAGCCGTGGGTCGATAGCCCTGTCGTTTTGCCTGCAGCGCCTGCCACTGAAAATTTATTGCAATTCTATAGCAACGATAATCAACGATTTTTTATCGATAGCAAATCGATTAGCATCGTAGCCGATGGCAGTCTGCGTTTCACCTTAGTATCTACCAGCCAATCTGGTGCGAAAAATGTCAGCTATGAAGGCTTGCGCTGCGATTCGAATCAAAAGCGTTTATTTGCTTTTGGTCGTGGCGATGGCTCTTGGTCGAATTCACGTCGTAATGAATGGGATAGCTTCAGTAATAAAGGCGTGAACCAACACCACAGCACCTTATCTTGGGACTTTGTCTGTGACGGTGGCAGTATCGCTGGCAATGTGGAGAAGATCATTCAGCGTATTCGCTTTAAACAATCATTACGGCAATATCACTAAATTGAACAGTTTTATACGCATCGGTTTTGACACTATCTTGCGCCCATCCCGACGACTGCACGCCAAATGAGAACGCTAGCGCCACCACGATGGTTTTTACTTTGACCTATCTTTTCAAAATGACTCCTTATTGTTCTGTCGTTGTCGACTACAATTTTTAGCTGTCTCATCAGGTGAATCTCTCTCAAAAATGACCGTTAAACATCCAATTTCGACGAAAGACGATGAGTTATGAAACGCTTTATGCCATACCACTTAAATAGATTTATAAAATATTTAAATGGCATTTGAGAGAAAAACAACGAAAACAATAGTAAAACCTCGTTATCTGTGACTAAATTTCATGCAATTAATCGAAATTCTTTTACGGTTATAGTTTAAAAAGATTGTAAATAATGATAATCACCAACCCAAAAACTAGGTCTACCATTTAATCTTTAATTGCCTCAACCGCAAAATACAAAGTCACCTCGTCACTGACAAACGGGGTATAACGACCAACATCAAATTCACTGCGCAAAATTTTTGTGTAACCATTAGCACCACAAGCATTTTTAAAATACAGTGGCATGAATCGACAGCGAAAATGCGTTAATTCAAATTTCACGCGCTTAGTTGTATTCTTAATCGTGAGATCGCCTTCTAGCCCAACCACATCGTTTTTCTCATCAAACAACATCGCGCTCGACTTGAAACTGATTTTCGGAAAAACGTCCACATCAAAAAAACTCGCGGAACGCAGCGCTGCATCGAACACACTGTTTCCGGTACTCACGGATGCCGCATCAATGCTCAATTGCACCGTACCGCTTCGATTTTCGATATCCAATTCAATATAGCCAGTGTTTCTTTCAAACCGTCCCTGCTGCATTGACAGTCCCCAATGTGAGTACTCGAAAATGGTATAGGTGTGACTAGTATCGATAACATAGCGATCTGCCCCCCAAGTCGAAGAGCTTAAACCCATGCTCAAGGCAAGAAAAAGTAATCGAGTCCAAAAACAGCTTGATCGCATTGAAAGTGGTGTCGTCATGCTCGATCTCCGGTGAACATCAACATGGGAAGCAATCTATTCTAATGCGATTATCGACACGCTGCTGACAAAGGCTTTCGCTCAGGCGTATTCAAAAAAAGTGCGGAGCAAGGACAGACTGAACGTCTCTAGCACGTTATACTTTCGTCACAATCACGCGCTTTAGCACATCGCTTTGGCGGCGCTATCAAAACCGCCGAACATGAATGGAGCGACCAGGGAATCTGCGCCTGCGATGGTCGCGACCCAGAAGGTAATGTGATACAAGTGCGCATGTTCGCCTCGTAGATTTGATGAAATTTCGAGCTCAATTTATTTTCCCAAGGATGTAGGCATGCACTACCAAAAATTAATCGTTTCACTCTCACTCTTACTTTTCGCTCTCTCTGGCATGGCGACTCAAGCACCGCAAGAGGCTCGTACAGAAATTGAGACTCTGCTCAATAAACTCCAAGCCGCAGACTGCCAATTCAATCGCAATGGCACTTGGTACTCAGGTGTTGAGGCAAAAGTACATCTCACAAAAAAATTGGCTTACTTCGAAAACAAAAACATGATTAAGAGCACAGAAGATTTCATTACCCATGCGGCGTCGATTAGCAGTTCGAGTGGGAAAGCATATCTAGTTAAATGTGGAAACACGCCAGCCACTGAAAGTAAGATTTGGCTGCAAGAAAAACTAAAAACTATGCGCTCGCCAAAATGAAACGCGCTCTCTTCATCTGCACCCAAAACCGACTTCGCAGCCCAACTGCAGAACAAATTTTCGCATCGTGGCCAGACGTGGAAACAGACTCTGCTGGCTTAGGCAACGACGCCACCACGCCGCTCTCCTCCGAGCAAATCGCCTGGGCGACGATCATTTTCGTGATGGAGAAGGCGCATCGCAATAAGTTATCCAAAAAATTCCGGCCTTACCTCAGTAACAAGCGGATTATTTGTTTGGATATTCCGGATGATTATCAGTTTATGGATCCGGTGTTGATTACGATTTTGAAGGCTAAGGTGGGGAAGTTTTTGATGTAAACCTCAATTGGATCCAGTTAACGAATTCAAACCTGAAAGTTCGCCATTATCTAACTCTCTTAACAAGTAGGTGCGATTAGCAAAGCGTAATCGCACGCATGACAATCGACGAATACACTTTACAACAAACAAAGCTATGTCCAACTATCGAAGAGCCTTTATTCCAGGTGGCACATGGTTTTTCACAGTCAATTGCCTGCAAAGGTATAACAACGATTTGTTAATTCGCGAAATAGATTTATTGAGACAAGTTGTCAAAACCGTTCGCGCTAAGTATCCATTTCACATCGATGCTTGGGTCGTTCTACCTGAACACATGCATTGTGTGTTTTCGCTACCAGAAGGCGATAGCGATTTTAGCCTGCGTTGGCGCCTGATCAAAAGTGGATTCTCTCGTGCCTTACCCAAAACCGAATCCCTATCGCCAGCACGTAAGGCACATGGCGAACGCGGGATCTGGCAACGTCATTATTGGGAACATTTAATTCGCGATGAATTGGATTATCAAAGACATGTCGATTATGTGCATGTGAATCCTCTAAAGCATGGCTTGGTGTCGCGTATTTGTGATTGGCCTTATTCGACTTTTCATCGTGATATTGAACGAGGAACTTATCCTTTGAATTGGTGTGGCGATGCAGAAGTTAGTCTTGATTGCAGAGATTGACCTATTGCATGCGTGCGATTACGCTGCGCTAATCGCACCTACGGGAATTTTTTTGAAGGCTAAGGTTGGGAAGTTTTTGATGTAAGTTGGTGAATGTTTGTGTTCGTTCGGATTCGACCTTTTCGTTTACTCAAGCTTCTGTTGGTCGGGTGTGGCCCGACAGCCAATTGCCTTTTTTGCTTCGCCAAAAAAGGTAATCCAAAAAAGGCGACCGTAGACTCGCCCTGCGGGTGCTTACGCTACGCTTCAGCATAATTTGTGCATCACAAAAAATGGGAAAGTGTTGAAACTCGCTACGCTCAAACAACAACACTTTCTTATCCATTTTCTGTGACGCACAAATTACATCGTCTCAAACGGGGGTAGGTCAAAGTCAAAAACAGAGTCAAAAACAACGACCCACAACTGCTAATAGAAAATTGAATGCCCGTCGGTACTGGTTGTTTTGTCGTTACTGTTGCTGTTGACTTTAACGCCGTTCCACTTCTGACACTGCCAATTGTGCGGGACAGAAAATGGATAAAGAAAGCCTTGTTGTCTGAGCGAAGCGAGTTTCAAGGCTTTCCCATTTTTTGTCCCGCACAATTGGGAAGCCGAAGGCCAGTGGCAGCGTGGTCGCCTTTCTTTGCTTACTTTCTTTGGCGAAGCAAAGAAAGTGA
>JAYVHZ010000100.1:0-1646 GCA_043770645.1 Undibacterium sp.
GTGGCTTCGTGAGGATATCAGCGATCATATCATTAGTGCACATTTATTGGACCTTCAACTCGCCTTTTTCAATCCTGTCTTTGATGAAGAAGTATCGAATATTGATATGCCTAGTCTTCTCCGAAGCCGGGTTCCCTCTCTTGATGAGCGTAATAGTACTCATGTTGTCCTGATGTAGCACAGCTGGTCCTATATCATACTCTTGATAACTAAGGTAGTCGCGAGTCCATAAAATTTGCCCCGTTCCATCATTGGAAGCGACCAACTCAGCCTCACTACTCGAGTTAGTGTTCAGTTTCTGTACTGTACTCTTAACATAATGTTGAACAATCTATCCCCACTAACTATTTAACAATAACACAATAAATAGAATAACTATTTACCTCATATCTTGAACGGTCACTCACTCAAAACCATCCATTAAATGCTGTGCACTATTGATAAAAAACATAATTGATGACTAAACATTAATTCACTTACCTTTTTCTAGAGTTCACACTCAGCATTCTTTACTTAAAAGTGTTTTCGTCAATTCTCATCGCCGTTAGTGTCGCAATAACAACAAACCAATTAATTTCATTGTGTCAAGAACTGTGCAAAATCACCAAGAGTTTTATTGCATCGATCACCGCTTACCTTTGCAACGTCTTTCTCGAAGCCGACCAATTCCACGACGACGACTTCGAAGTCAGCCTTGGTGCGGGACCCTTCGAAACTGCTTTACCGTTCGTAATCTTCCAGGTTGAATGCATCCGTCGTGGGCGCCCCGCTGCCAACATCATTCAATTCTCGCGAAGTCTACCAAACATCGTCTGTGAAACGGTCAACGACAAAAAGCGCAGAGCAGAGTTTTACGACAAGGTCATTCAGCGAATCTCCGATTGCTTCGGTGCATCTCAAGATGTGGCGATCATTGAACCAACAATTCAACAGCAACTGGTCATCAACCCACCGAGAAATCTAGCATCGTTGATCGAGCGTCTCGCCATTGCGTACGGTGACGCAGGTATCTCCGTGATCAACGGCATTGAAGCCTCCACGGTGCTTCCACTGGATCCCGCCGGTGCCATTGAAAACGATCTCAAAAACATGATCCTTCTCAAAGACCAACTCCCACCGTCGCAAAGAGCGTCACCTGTGGGGATTTCAAGACAATCACATCCTTCCACGGCCGCCTACGCATCGCGGAGCAAACTCCATTCGACATCACAATGAACATCAATCACCCTGACGTTCTACTGCGCAACTGGGCCCAATATGCACAAGTATGCAAACAACAAGTTAACATTTACCGCCTCGCCAATCCATACGCCGCAATTGCTGCTGGTGCTGCAAAAACGGATAGCAGCACTCAACCATCCAGCGTTTTCTGTTTTGGATATCGTCTCCGCCTATCGTCTCCGCCTATCCGCAGTCGAAACAACATGCAGATTCCAGACGACGGACACACCCTCCTGGTATCACCTGGCTACGCCCTAGTGTTCAACGTGGCGTCCCGAAAGACGAAGACACCACAGCACCCACGCTCCGACCAGTCGCGTGGTCGTAGAAACCGCGGTAACTGCGGTGGATGCGCCCACGCCCGCTTAGCTTATGCTGCGGCTGCATCCAACGAGGCCCCTTCAGTACCACCTGCTGAATATTAC
>JAYVHZ010000101.1:0-5021 GCA_043770645.1 Undibacterium sp.
CTTTAGACAAAAATGAATTTAAAGACAAACTCATTCTCATTTCATCCAGAACATATCGGGTTCAGTTTGTGGAATTCCTACCTCCTCAATATCATCAAATTCTTTCTCCTCTTCCCTTTATTCTCCAACAATATCAACGCACAACAGCTCAATTTCCCACCGCCATTTATCTCCATGAAAGATTCGATGGGCACTTCGTACACTAGCGATGCCGAGACAATTATTAAAAATATGCCCAGAGTGCGAGATCAAAAGAAATTTGAAATTTGCTTTGGTATGGCAACTGCTGTTTTAGTACAAAAACACATTTGTGATTCAAATGAAATGAAAGATTGCGAAGTTCCAAAAGAGCTCGAAGTTTCTCCCTTAAGCACGATGGCCTGGTTTCAAAAAAATACGGCAATTTGTACCATCAAGAATGGGAAATATTTTATCGATGCCTATTCATCTGAAGTCAGTGCAGAGGAATGTGGAGAAGCTAGTTTGCCCGACGCAGACTCAATGAGTTATACAAACGTTCGATTTGCTGGCAATGCTTACCTAACACTTAAAAACGCCGCGACCACATTTGCATTTCATAGTGAAGCTTGTTTTGCCTCCGATCGTTTTTTCAAACAATTTGGAAAATCAAAAGAGTCCGCAGACAATTTCGTCAATGAGTTGAAACAGTTTTACTACTTTAATCGAAACAAGGAAATCGATTGTCCATCTTGCTTGGTGGCCGACGCACGAGGTAGACTGAACACTCTGAAATTGGATGAAGCCACTGTTAGGGCGGCGCTTCAAATGAAAAACTTTCAAGAGTTCATGTTTAAACTGATGTTTCGTGATTGTGAGCGTATTAAATTTTCAGAAAGTCCTGTATTTAGACAATTTCCTGATATCCCCTTAGAGTATGTTATGTCGCCGCGAGACCAAATTTCTATGTCACTAGGTCTTGGTAGAAAGGACGACATTTACTACTTAGAAAAGGGACATAAAATTAAAATCGCGCCTCTCTCCGCCGATCAACTTCTCGCCAAAGTAAAAGACATTTTGAATCAAGGTTATCCTCTAATGTTGGACAACCTCTGTGTTGAAAGAACCAAAATCGGCGCATGCTTATTGAAACATTCTGTCGTCATCAAAGGGAACAAGAAAGTCTGTAACGCAAAAGAGTGTAAAGACTTCCTCTTATTACAAAATTCATGGGGCGAGAACTGGCAATCAGAATATGACGATGGTTGGGTCGAGGCAGATTCTTTACTCGCCAACGTGGATATCAATACAATCCGCCCAGGCATCCTATCTTGGTATGAAAGAAGCGCAAAAAAATAGAATTGCCAATCTACGCACAACAAAACTGCGGGGGCTGAACGCGTGGACTTGACTTACATTTAACATGGCGCCAGATAAGCCATGCCACAAGCCTACGTCATCGGCATCGGAGAAACAGATGGTGCAGATAAATCCTCATTCGTTTCACTGCGCGATAATCTTGTACGACGATGTTATTGAGGTATTTCACCTGAAGAATGATCATCGGTACTTCCATCACACGATCGATTTCGTCAATCGCCCCCGCTTTATACTAGCTGCCCTCCCTTTTGATTTTCTTACGTCAACATCGATGAGCTTCGCGCCACTATATCTATCGCTTAAGGCTAAATAGTCGTATTTCGTCGCATGGTTCTGGAAGCCGTAAGCGACCATAGGCATAGTGCAATCACTATCAACCGAGCTGGCGCTATATAGCGACTGCGTCGAGAGATCGCGCTGACAATCATATGCCCATCGTTGTTATCAGAAACTCCAATGAATATCAATTTCTTTGAATTATCTGGCAACAGATCTGACTACGATAAGCAGCTTCGTCAAACTATTGCGCTCAAAGAGAGGACCCTAATTCAATACGAATAAAAATGATTTACTAACACCGCCACTACCTCGTTTTAGACCTAAAAATTGAAAGAAATTCGCTATGTCACCATCATCAAAATCACTCATCTCTGCATTATTTCTGAGCTTAAGTGTCGCTAGCACCGCATCCTTAGCAAATACCAAAAACCTCCCTATCGTCAAGCCGGATTGCGCATCGCCGAACGCTCGGGCTGCGATCGAGGCCACCCTAAAAGGAATCGATCAAGCTTGGATTAACCGCGATCCACTGGCGATAGCAGCGCTCTATGCACTTGATGCCAATTTGAGCCTGCAACCGGATAACGCGAAGGCCAATGGTCGTGCAAATATCGAGAAATTATTCGCCGGCATTTTTTCCCAAATACCCAAAAATGTCAGTCATACGATGGTTTTGCATGGCGTCAGCTCTGTCGGCGAGTTTTGTGCCGTCGATACTAGCGCTGTATTAGATATGGATAAAGGCGATGGAAGCCGAAAAACATTGCAAAAGTTCTCGGGTTTTTGGTTGCTACGACCAGCGACTCAGGGTATGGAAATCGTCGCCGTTCGTGCGGTCGGCATGAGCTAAGAAGCGCTGGTAAAGTAGAGAGCAGCCACCGGCTGCCCTCCCGCATCAACTCGGTAAAGCGCAATCTGTTCGTACGTCAATAGCGAAGCTTATTGCGCCGTATTGCGCCGTAAGGCTCCGTATGGAGTCGTTCAGAAACGGTGCAATACGCTTCCCTATCGCACCCTACAATGCAAGAATTAAAATAATTTTTAAAGCAAGCAAAAACACTTTCCATTTCACTGACTAAACCACCTTCAAACACTCCATGCCACAATCCCACGCTCTCGCCATCGGCGGCTCAAATGGTGCAGGTAAATCCACCATCGAGATTTTGGTTTTTCGTCATTATTTAGCGGTGCCCGATTTTGTGAATGCAGATCAAATCGCGGCCGGTTTATCGGGACTTAATCCTTAAGGTGCGGCCCAAATTTCTTCAACTAGGCTGGTCGAATTATGTTACGTCGGCTAGATGAGTTGACAGAATCTGGTCGTAGCTTTGCGTCTGAATCGACTTTATCTAGCCGCACTTTTTCTGCGTTTTTGGAAAATCTCAAGGCACAGGGTTATCGCATCAATCTCTGCTATGTAAGACTAATTAGCATCTCACTTACGCAAGAACGTATCGCCTTACAAGTAAAAATGAGCGGGCATACTATTCCACCAGATGTAATTGCGCGACGTTATGCGCGGAGTATGCAAAATTTTGGTGATTTGCCTTTGCCACTTGCCGACAACTGGAGCGTGTTCGACAACGCCGACATCAATCATACAAAAATCGCGGTTGAAGCAGAAAATGTCGAATTGAAAATTTTTGAGGAAGCGCTATGGAACAGCATCAAAAATCAGTAGATGACCCAATCACAGCAAAACTACCCGATATCGCAGTGCTCGAGAAAGTGATGCGACAAGCCCTCACCAAAGCAATAGAAAGAGCACGCCAACTAGGCTATCTAAAAACGCCTTATGTACAAGACGACGCGGTTGAATACAAACCTGATTAAGTCACGTAGAAAAGCTATGGAGTCAGTATCGAATTAAACCGATGCTGCCCCTGATCCTTCCACTGATCCTTCCAATTCTCGGATCACCCACAGAAAAATTCGCTGTGCAGTATTGAGTGCCTTGGGATCGTTTTAAGATCTTTTTCTTTGGTACATGACGCTCACGACGGACGCAGTAACGACATTGAGTAGCAGCAGGCCAAACTTGCTCACCGTCACAAAACCCAGAAGCCCGGCCAAAGGTGTATTTGTGGTCGGAAACTGTGCAATGAGCGTAAACACAATGGCATTTTCAAACACGTCACTTCCGAACCAAATAAATGGAAGTAGCAACAGTATTTTGCGCGGCGTTTCTGTCAAAGAACTACGTGCTGCAACAAATCTTGTTAGACAAAATAAGAATGCAAGGAGGCTCATTGGGAATGCCAGATCCGCCGTGTAGGTAAAGCGTTGATACATGGCACGTCCAATCTCGCCCATGCCATTTAGACGATCAGCTACTTCTGTACTTGAGAAAGATGGCAGTTTATCGAATATCGGGGCGCCGTTTAAGGCCAGGTCAAGTACCTTGGATCCGCCAAAAAAAGCAAACATATGGGTAGCCACAAATACAAAGAAGACTAAGGCAAAAGAAAGTGCCAAAGCTTTTCCCGAGTTTGGCCACGAATTTAACAAGATCGAGCCACTGATAGACGTAACTTCTGGCTCTTGTTCGTTTACTTTGCGTTGCTGATTCCTTTGAGATAGAAATCCGCCTAGGAAAAATCCGAGAAAGAAAATTGTCGGAATGAGAAAAAAATGGGCGTGTGTCAATTTAATGTTTCCTTAGAATAGCAGCGTAGCGCGGATGATCAAAAAACTTACTCAGGGCGCGCTGGACGTCGGCGAGCGTATCAAAACTTCATTATTTAAGGTTTGTTCAGTGCTGCTGTGTTGATGATGTGTTGATGGTGTGTTGATGGTGTTTTTGCTCAATCGCCTCTTGGTCCTTTGTATAGCCACGCAATCGCATATAAAGCGCAACTTGATCACTTGTCATTATGCGCAATTGAACTAGATGTGCAGCAAGATGAGCGGCACGAATCTTTGCTTGTAATTGTCCAATACGTTCGAGAGAAGCTGACAGTAATTCGGGTGTGATCGTTTTGCTGGCGAACATTTGATCCAAGCGTCGCTCTTCCTCAACTAAAGATCGACCATAGGTGACCGCGCTTACTTCCATCGCAGCAAACTGTGCCGCCGTCAATTTCCTCTGTTTATCCGTAAGATTTAATTGCGAAGAGAGTGCTAGAACATGGGAGGGACCAGGATACCCATTGAGCTCCGCGGCTTTGGCCAAACCCATGCCTTTGCCGGATAAATAGGCCTGTACATCTTCGGCCGACAAGGCTTTTATTTCACGCGATTCCTGTCCAGCATATGACGCCGCCTGCGTGGTATTAGTAGCGCCAACATCGACGGAGAAAGACAAACTGACAACAGCCAAGAGAGCGAGACGTTTCATGTAGAACCTTTGTAAAGTTTAAGACAGCTAAAATTTGGTAATATACTGAACACCATGTCCAGTATCT
>JAYVHZ010000102.1:0-5827 GCA_043770645.1 Undibacterium sp.
GCGATGGGCGTCTCTTTGGTTCTGCATCCACGCAATCCGTATGCGCCGACAGTCCATATGAACGTACGCTTTTTCACCACGTATGCCGAAGGTAAAGATCCAGTATGGTGGTTCGGTGGCGGCATGGATCTGACGCCGTATTATGGTTTCGAAGAAGATGCGAAACATTTTCATCAAACTTGCAAGGATGCATTGACGCCGTTTGGTGCGGATTTGCATCCACGCTTTAAGAAATGGTGTGACGAGTATTTTTATCTCAAACATCGCAAAGAAGCGCGCGGCGTGGGCGGCATTTTCTTTGATGATTTTAATGAACAATCGTTTGAGCAAAGTTTTGCCATGACCAAGAGTGTTGGCGATGGATTTGTCAAAGCCTATCGCCCGATTCTTGAGCGCCGCAAAGATCTCGCTTTTAGCGAAACCGAACGTGACTTCCAGGCGTATCGCCGTGGCCGTTATGTAGAATTTAATCTGGTATTCGATCGTGGCACTTTATTTGGTTTGCAATCGGGTGGCCGTACTGAATCGATCTTAATGTCGATGCCACCGATCGTGAAATGGCGCTACGATTGGAAGCCTGAAGCAGGTAGTGCAGAAGCCAAATTGGCGACTGATTTCTTGGTACACAAGGAATGGGTGTAAAATCCCCACCTTTCAATTCTGCCGCACTAACAAGTATCCAGCGCTCGGTGTTGGTATTTGGTGGTAGTTTTGATCCCGTCCACAATGGACATGTCGCACTGGTGCAGCATTTTGCAAAGCTGCTCAAGGTCGACGAAGTGCGCTTAGTCCCAGCTGGCCAACCTTGGCAAAAAGCAGGTTTAAAGGCGAGCGCCGAACAAAGAATTAAGATGTTGGAATTGGCATTTGATGAGCAATTATCTGTGCCCTACAGCATCGACCAACAAGAGATAGAACGTGCAGCGGCGCAGATTTCCAGCTACACGGTCGATACCTTAACCAACATGCGATCTCAATGGGGTAATGCTCAGTCAAATGAGGAGATCGCGCTTATTTTGCTAATTGGTGCCGACCAATTTCACAATTTCGCAACGTGGAAAAACTGGCAACAAATTTTTGAATTGGCACATATCGTCGTTGCCGCAAGACCAGGCTACAGCTTGCAACTCGACACATTACCCAGCGAATTTGCCGCGCTCTGGCAGCAAGCAAATGGCGCTATTGAAGATTTTAAGCGATGCTCTTTTGGCAAAACCTGGCTAGAAACTGATCTGGCTTGGGATATTTCTGCAACACGAATTCGCGACGAATTGCAGCAACAAGGGCAAACCAAGGAAACCACCTCGCTAATTCCGCGCAAGGTGTTAGACTACCTTCAAGTGCATCAAATTTACAATTAGCGCAAACCATCAAGCTTAGTATTCGCTGCTTCAAACTCACGATGAAGCAGGCATCAGGATTACAAGAAATTAGCAAAGACAGCATAGATAGGACAAATAGGACATTATGGATATCAAAAAATTGCAAACATTGGTCTTCGACGCATTAGAAGACGTTAAAGGTCAGGACATACAAGTCTTCGACACCACCGAAATCACCAGCTTGTTTGACCGCGTTTGCGTGGTATCTGGTACTTCTAACCGTCAAACCAAAGCGCTCGCTGCTTCAGTACGTGACAAGGTCAAAGAAAATGGTGGCAACATCATCGGTATGGAAGGTGAAGGCACAGGTGAGTGGGTACTGGTCGATTTGGGCGATATGGTCGTTCATATCATGCAACCAGCGATCCGAGCTTACTACCGTTTAGAAGAACTGTGGGGCGGTAAAGAAGTTAAGATGGGCGCGGCTAAACGCACAACCAGCAAAATGACAGCGGGTCCATTGGATGAAGAGAAACCAAAACGCTCACGTTCAAAAGCAGCACCTGTCGAAGTGACGCCGGATATGATGGCAACACAGACGACATTGGAAGATGAGAAGCCAAAACGCAAACCACGCGTGAGCAAAGTGGCTGCTGAGTTAGCAGGTGAAAAACCAGCACGCAAACCACGCGCTTCTGCGACTGGCGATGCCGCAGTGAAGAAACCACGTGCAGCGAAGATCCCTACTGGTGGTCGTGTCAAGGTGGCATCTACTAAGACTGCTGCTGCGTCTTCTAAGGAAGCGGCTGCTAAGAAAGCGACTACGCGTCGTAAAACCGCTGAGTAATTGTCATTACCAGAAAAACTTGTAGAGAACGGGGAATAATCATCGAGGTTATTCCCCTTTTTTCTTGGATCATCAAGGTATCTTCAACTCTTGCTGAAAATGCCTATTGGTGAACGATCACAGCACCAAGCGAGCTTGCACGAACCCTATGGGAACATCACAAACTAATGCCAAAACCATTGCGATAGCGGAGCAAAGCATGTTTAGCGGCTCATCGCGCAACTATTGGCTGGCGCAAGCCATAGGCTGGACGGTGTTTAGTATCTTCATGATATTGACCACGTCCGGCAACAAAGGCGACAACTTCATTTCCTTTACCGTCGCCAAATTATTCTGCGCCTTCGTAGGTTTTCTGCTGTCGCATCAATGGCGTGCCTATCTAAAAAAGAAACGCTGGTTTGTGCGCAAGGAAGCCTTTCCGATCGCAAAAATTTTTTTTGGACTTTTACTTATTTCCATCATCCAATTTGGCGTGGTGATATTTGCCGACTGGTTCTTCAGAAACGGCGATATTTTTAAAGGCGAGGAAACCTGGTGGTTACTGTCTGCGCTCCTGACTTTCTTGTGGTTCGTGGTTTTCTTGGTTTGGACTTTATGCTACGCGATTGCCCATTCCCAGCGTAAACTGGTCCAGTTTGAATTGGAAAAACTCCAACTTGAGCTCCACGTCAAAGATGCAGAATTACGGGCATTGCAGGCACAAGTTAACCCGCATTTTTTCTTTAATAGCCTAAACACCATTCGTGCTTTGGTATTCCAAGATCAACAAGCAGCAGCCCATGCGATCGGGCAATTGGCCGGCATGATGCGGCACAGTTTGACTGCTGGCCAAGCACAAACAGTCAAACTAGCAGATGAAATCAAAGCAGTAGAAGCCTATCTCTCGATGGAAAAATTGCGCTTCGAAGAGCGCTTACAGTTTTCCTTGCAGATAGACACATCGTTGGAGAACTTGGCTTTACCGCCAATGATTTTACAAACCTTAGTAGAGAACGCGATCAAACATGGTGTCGAAGCCAGTATGGGGCCATGCGAAATTCAATTAATTGCCAGACGTATCCCCTCTGGTGTCGAAATCATCATCGCCAACCAAGGCAAACTCAGCACCAGCAGCGAATCCACTCAGCTAGGGCTACAAAACGCGAGAAAACGATTATCTTTACTGTTCGGCGAACAAGCCTCATGTGAGCTTTTTGAAGTGGTCGATCGCGTCGAGGCGCGTATTTACTTACCAGACGACACGCAATTCGACAGAAAGGCTTCCGTATGAAGGTCATGATCATCGACGACGAACGCTTGGCTCGCGAAGAATTAAAGCGTTTGCTCAAGCAACACGCCGAATTAGAAGTGGTGGCAGAAGCTGCCAACATCGTCGAGGCACAAGAATTAATCCGCAAAACTGTGCCCGATTTGATTTTCTTAGACATACAGATGCCCGGCGGAACTGGCTTTGATTTATTGCAAAGCTTAGATGACACTCCTGAAGTCATCTTCACCACCGCATTTGATCAGTACGCGCTGCGCGCATTTGATGTCAGTGCTCTTGACTATTTACTCAAACCGATAGAGCCAGCGCGCTTCGCACAAGCCGTGCAGAAAGCGATGCTAAAAATTAAGCCAGATGACGAGCAAACGACGCCCTTAGCATCCGATGGAAAAGTTTTTATCAAAGATGGCGAGCGCTGCTGGTTTGTCGCTTTAGATCAAATCGCCTTATTTGAATCAGAAGGCAATTACACTCGGGTCTATTTTGATCAACAGCGACCATTAATGCTGCGTTCATTGAATCAATTAGAAGCCCGACTCGACGCCAGTAAATTCTTACGCGTCAGCCGCAGTCAAATCGTCAACATGGCTTTTGTAGAAAACATGGTCACCAATACTTCTGGTGGTATGACACTCACATTAAAAGGCGATCTCAAAGTCAGCATGTCGCGCCGCCGTGCTGCTGAGTTTAAACAAGCTAATCGGCTGTAGATATTTCCCACTTCGTTTTTTTCACCGAAGCCCTTACCCAATAAAAAAGGCGGCAAATAATTTGCCGCCTTGTTCTTAAACCTCGATTCTAAATTCTTAGAACCTAACCACCTTGCGATTGTCTTCGGTCTTCCGATCGATCAGCAAATGATAGGGATCAACACCCACTTCATAAGGCTTATCCTTGACCGTAAAAGTCAGAACAGACTCACCACTAGGCAGCTGACGTTTTTCCCGTAACAGCACGCGCTCTTCACGTTCTGGTGCGCCTTCCTTGCGGGAGAAAATGGCAACATCAATCGCTTCATCATAAGCACGGGCCTTTTCTTTGCCTTTACTATCTGCTTCCAGTTTCGCCAGTTGCACTTTCATTGTCACTTCCCACTGGCCATCGGCTTTTTGTTTAGCACTGGCATCAAGCACGCGGTTGTCGTACAAAACGATGCGTTCAAACATATCTGTGATGAGTTCTTGCTTGTCCGCTGGAGTCTCTTCGCGAATGTAGCGAAGCACATCAGCACTCGTTGGATAAGGGCGTGTTTGATAACGATACGCATCCATGAACTTTGCTAATGCACGATTCACCGCCGCCTCACCTATCTCTTCGCGCAGACGATACATAATCAAGCTGCCTTTACGATATTGCAGATAGATCTGTCCTTCGTTTTTGAACAGAGGCTGCTCTTCCCTAAGCTCTTTACCTCGGCCACTCAAATATTGACTCAAATCGGAACGCAGGATGTGACGCGTTTTTTCTGCGCCGAACTTCTTTTCCAACGCCATCAAGGCTGAGTATTCGGCAAGCGTTTCGGTCACCATGCCGCTACCTTGTACGTTCGCTGCAATCGCTTGATCGCCCCACCATTGATGGGCAATTTCGTGCGCCGTAATGTAGAACACGTGATCAACCAGATTCTTGTCGCGCAAATCGTTAATGAAGCCCAAAGATTCTGAGAAAGGAATCGTATTCGGAAAACTACGCGCATAAGTTTGGTACAAAGGAATCTCTAAGATACGCACTTGTTTATGCGGATACGCACCAAAATTCGAACTCAAATAGTCCAAACCTGCTTGTGCACCACTCACCATACTATCGATATTGTAAGGGTGCTTTTTATCGTAATAGACCTCAATCGACACACCTTTCCAATCGGCTTTCTTCACTTCCCATTTACCGGATTGATAAGAGAAGAAAGGGGAAATCGGTTTATCCATTTTGTAGTGGAAATAGCGGCGACCATTTTTTTCCCAGCTTCTTTGCAAATCACCCGGCGCAATCGCCACTTGATCTGCGCTAGTCGATACGGTGGTTTCGAAATCCATTAAGTCAGCATCAAATCCCCATAATTTCCAGAACATGTAATTCTTCGCTTGCTGATCTTCCAATTTTGGCACACCCGCTTGCGCGCCCAAGCCGCGTTCGCGACGCTGTGCTTTATCTACGATTTCTCCGGATTGATCGTAACCGATACGCGGGAAGAAATTTTCAAAAGCGAATAAAGTACCATTCTCATTGATGGGATCCGTCGCACCGCTATTGGTAAAACCACGACGAACCACATCCACTTTAAATTGCAGCGCTAAACTCGCACCAGGTTTGATAGCTTGGTTCAACTTCAGCACTTTGTAACCATGACGCTTATCATCGACGACCACTTGATGCGCGGGCAAATTTTGAAAA
>JAYVHZ010000103.1:0-11884 GCA_043770645.1 Undibacterium sp.
CCGTAAAACTTTTGTCTGACTTGTGCGTGTACCGCGAAGCAGTGCGATGGGCTATTTCTTCTGCTTTCTCAATTGGCATAGGCTGCGGTTCGCGCTGCAAAAACTTTTCTACATCAACGCCAGCCCATGCTTTCGCTGCGTTCTCTTGCCCCTGCTTTAGAGCTTCCATGTCGATGTCTTTTGCAGGATCACGGCTTGCTATAGCTGCTTGCCATGCAGTCCATAAATCTTTCGTCATTGGGTTTAGCCAAATCCCTTGAATTTGATCATGGGTATTTGCAGTGTCATAGCCTGCGCCATTTGCCCAAGCCCCGAATTTTTCTTCTTCAGTCATTCCAGCGCCTCCGCAACGAAAAGCATGAATATGCGGGATTCGATTTCATTATAAGTTAGCCAGTCCTCGCATTCGTTGCAAAAAACTTTCAACAGAACAAACTCAAGTTTTTTTGGGCACTCCCAATTAATAGCAGCATGACGAATGCTTTGGGCAATTGATGGCGGCTCGCACAGTTCGTCGATTGCAACGCCTATAATTTTGTTATTCTGCATCGTAATACCTGCGCCACGATGATATTGATTGTGGCCTTTAAGAATAATTCTCGCTTCATTCTTTGTCATTTGATCTTCTCCTTGAGTTTGAGGATTTCAGCGGCGCAATTATTTACTGCCAAGCCATGCTCGTATGGCTGACCATCCTCGTGGCGTCTTTCTGTTTACGATATTTTCGCAATACCCCACATTCACACTCGTGGCTACGGGAGCAGATAGGCTTGTGATTGCCTTGCAATCCAACACATTCACGCTCGTGGCTACCGGAGCATCTATGCTTGTAAGTGCTGGGCAATACCACACATCCACACTCGTGGCTACGGGAGCAGATAGGCTTGTAAGTGCTTGGCAATGCCATACAGTCACACTTTTGGCAGTTGCAAAATGAGGCGCTGCATCCGCTAACAATTTGTAATCCTTGCCATCAATATTTATATACATATTACTCCTAATTAGATAGCAATATAAGCAGCATCTATGAAGGTGATGTGATGGTTTTGTCATTAACTAAAGAAATGGTGCAGGGCTCGCTTACGTAATGCACCTCGCCTGTATCAGCGTCTTTAAATATCCAAAAATCTCCGGACTGACTTGGCATGCCAACAACAATGGCGCAACTGCATAATGTCATTTGAGCTTGATTAAAATTTACTCGCACATGATCACCATATTGAATTCTAATGTTCATTGAGCGACCTCCAACACTGGCGTAGACACTCCCTGACGCTTAGCATCATTAATCGAGCCTGCTTGCCCAATAACTTGCCAGCGCACTTTAAAGCAGCCTGAACCTTTTTCATCACGGACACGCTCGCCGTATTTGTCAATATCGAATTTGTAGATAGGTTTAATGGTGTTGTAGATCATGATTCAGCGGCCTCACGCTCTGCCATCTCTTCGATATACGCGAGCGCAAATCTCTGAGGGATTGCGTCAAAATTCTGCAATGGATAATCAGGATGTGCTTTAAAGTGGATCAAGGCAGCGGCAGTAGCAAAGCCAAATTTTTCACGCAGCGCCCAACCTGCTTTGCCTCCCATTGCAACAAGATTGCCCGCAGTACACATCGGAGATTTACAAACGTGCTCGCCGTTGTCAACATGCCAACCATCACCAAACGTTGATTGATTGTGAACAATTGCCTTGCTAACAATCGACTGGTGCATCTTTGTGTATGGCTTTTCGACAAGCGGGATGCTTTTTTCAATCTTTTCGATTTCTTTCAGCGAATACCCAGCAATACGGGCTTGGCTCAGCGAATACCCAGCAACACAGGCTTGGCTCAGCGAATACCCAGCAATACGGGCTTGGCTCAGAGAATACCCAGCATAAAGTGCTTCTGTCAGCGAATACCCAGAAACACAGGCTTGGCTTGTATCTGCATACGCTAATTTTGCTAAAAGTTTTATTTGTTTGTTCATAATGGAATTATTCCTAATGATTTCTAATATGAAATAGGGATAAACCCTTAGTAAGAAGTCATGCGTTGATGCACACGACGAACAGCCTCTACATCTCCCATGCAATACTCGGCAACGTCTGCGATTTTCCCGGCTTTGACGTAATCCCACACATTCGCACCTGTGATTTCGCCTTTTGGCGAAACCACGCTCAGCGCCTTACACAGCTTGTCTAAGCTGACTCGATTGCCAGCCCCCGCCCACTGAATCATCGTGTCGTAAACAAGCTCTGAATCCCACGGCTTAGCCTTCGCTGCGCGTGAGATAACAGTGGCTGGCCTAATGCCATGCACTATGCACCGCTGCACCATGTAGCGCAAGTCAAATCCTAATACGTGATGCCCGACAACTGTAGTCATGAGCGCGTCTGATTCGTCATGCCAATTCATAAAGGCCACTAGCAAATCCCGCTCTTCTTCTAGCGATAAATCTTTGACGTAATGGCGCTCTACTTTGTCTTTATCGAAAGTCCAGCCAATGACGCAGATTTGACCAAACGCGCCGTCTAGCGATGTTTTACGGTACGCCTCATCTGCCGTGGATTCAAACTCGCTTTCAAGCTTGGTGCGGATTTTTGGGGCTTCAATGGCTAACCATTCATCAATCGTTTCTTGTTTCTTGTAATTGCCGGGTGGTGAAATTGCAGCAAGCTTGGCATAAAGATCGGCGGCCAATGAATCACGGATTTCTGCCATGATGTCGGGGCGCTGGGTTGGGATTGTTTCAATGTCTATGTATTCGTTCATGATGTGCCTTCAAAAAATTTGGTGCGTCGTGTAGGACTCGAACCTGCAACCTAGGGGCTAGAAACAACTTGCTCTATCCAATTGAGCTAACGACGCGGTGGATCAAAACGGAATGTCTGAATTCATATCATCAAAACCACTGCCTCCCGAGCTTGGCTTCGGAGCTGGTGCAGGGGCTTGTCTGTGCGCTGGCTTATCTTGCTGGGCTGGTGATGCGTCGCCTGACTGACGTTGACCGCCTTGTAAAGCAACATCGTTAACTCGCACATCCATAGATTTACGCTTTTCGCCCTCTTTGCTTGTCCATTCACGTTCAGCAATATTGCCTGATACGGTCACGGCCTGCCCTTTGACAAGATATTGCTGCAACGATCCTGCGCGTTTGCC
Organism: Undibacterium sp.; assembly: GCA_043770645.1. Lineage (GTDB taxonomy): Bacteria > Pseudomonadota > Gammaproteobacteria > Burkholderiales > Burkholderiaceae_D > Undibacterium. The sequence continues at coordinate 3,143 of JAYVHZ010000103.1, forward strand.
AAATAGCTGACAATTCCACCAAATTGTTGGTTTGTCACGGCCTTGAGAATCAGCTACTGAAAAGTTAAGCACTTGAGTGCCATCTGGCAAAGCGCGAAGCTCTGCATCTTTGCCAAGTGAACCGGCTACGGTAATTGAGTTCAATTTACTTCCTTTATTTAGGCCATGCGGCGGTTAGTGCTTCTTGCGTTTTTTGATCCAATTTTGTCCATACTTCATCTAGTTCTTTTTCGCCCAATAGTGACAATCGGTGAGCCGCCTCTTTTGTTTTGCCAGATTTGACAGATGCCGCAAACTCAAAGGCCATATAGTTCTGCTTTGCTGTGGTTGCATTGGCTGCGTTGTTTTTCATAGCGCCATTACCATCATCGTCTTCTGGAGCTATCCCGCAAGCCGCCATGAGGCTGTAGCGCCGCGCATAAGTAAGCGCAGAGCCGTACCCCTGCGGGTCTTGTTTCGACGCGGGAACGTGCAATTCGCCGCCATCAATTTGTTCGCCTGATTCATGCAAAAATACAGTGCTGACTGTTACGCCAGAATCATCGCGGATATTCTTTTGAATCAGCGCAATACCGTTGTTATTTAGCGCATCAATGACCGCTTCAATACATCCGTCTAGGCTCACGTATTTTGATTTGAAGTGAGGGTTTGTGCTCGTTTTCAGCGCTGGACTGAACTGTTTTTGCGCTCTCACAAACGCCGCTGCTATTTCTTTCATTTTTGCTTTCCTTAGTTAAAAATTCTTGCCATTGCCCAACCGTTTGCCAATATTCAGCATCCATTGCAATCTCCTAAAACACAATCATGCCCGATTGCACAATTGATTTGAATAGGTGAAAACCCTACAACGGCTCGCCTTGAATCTCTTCGCCTAAGCTGACCACCTTGTCAAACAAATAACTTTGAAGTTCTCGTGTCATGTCTTTGTAGCCATGTTTCAGGTGCAAATACTCTTCAATTAAGGTTGATGCAAGCTGCTTAGTGCCACCAAGAGTAAACACGCGGTCTGAAATATAAATGGTGTTATTTTTCGCAAGCCCAAGCCCTCCAGAGCCCAAAGATTCAACAACCTTTACAGGATATTGATCTATATTAAAGCCCATCGCTTTACAGAACAAAATTGCTTTGCCCATACTCTTAGATTGCACGGTTGTAAGCGGTTGGCTTTGAGGCTCGAACGATTTTCCTGCTGTTTCTTCCCACACTTTCATGGCCGTCTGATTGCAATCGAACAGTTTATCAGTGACGCAACTGCCGATAACTTCAATAAATTCCGCGCTTGGCTTAATGCTCCAGCCATGAAAATCTAGAGAATTTTCCATAAGCTCCTGCCCGGCAAGAACGCAATCTTTAATCAACTCTTTATTGCGTGACTGCAAAATACTTTTTGCAATGTCGTACTTTGCATATGCCGGCTCCTTTAGAGTTCTGTCCTCGGTCAAATCCATCTTTGTGATGACGTTGTAAGTGTAAAGCCCCGGCTTATCGAATTTGTAAACTCTAACGCCGCGATAATAAAATGAATCGCTGCTACGTTTAAAAATCTCTATTCCACTTTCAACTAGATCAGGTTTTTTATCTAGTACGTAGAGCTGTCCAATAGAATAAACCTGTTCAAAATCTTGACCGCAAACGATCACATTTGTTTTTCCGCTTTCGGCATCTGGCATTTCTTTTTCATAAGAATGACTGCCGTTTTCATCCTTGCAATTGCAAATAATCTCGCGGTAGGCCATCCAAAGCTTCCAATTTCTCCCGAGTTCAGTGGTAAATTCTAATGATTTTAGTGGCTCGCCATTTTTACTAACTGCAACAAAATCAAAAGCCTTGTCACGCACGACTTCGGACTTTTTAGAAAAGACGAACAAATCTTTCCCGCTTGTAATCATAACCCGCTGATCACAGCGCAACAGCACTGCAATTGCATATTTCAAGCCAGTGCCAAAATAACCAATCGGGTTTTCTGATTCCTTCACGCTTACGCCAAAAGACGTAATTGATCGAATATCAATTTCTCCGGCATTGCTAAAAACAATCATTTTTCTATTCTCCTAAAAACTTAATATTACAAGTTTTATTTTTAATTTATATAGGTATATACCCTATAGATACCCAGCGGCAAACCCTAGTACTAACGTAAGCGCGGACAGACAAGCGCCAAACATCATCCAGCCCACGATCTCATTCCAATGGCCCTTGAATAAGTGCCACTCGCCTTCTAGCCAGATCACGAGCGCATGCCACGCCTTAAAGCCTAACATCCTCATGATGTAAACCACGCAACAGCCTGATAAATCAAGCCAGCGGCCACGAACATCGTAAAGCCTTTGCACAACCATACGCAAGCAGTGATGCTATCGGCGTGGCTGCGTTCTTTTGATTTGACATAATCATCCATAGATCACCACAATAATTGACAAAACAATAAGGGCAAAAGCGCATCCACACAAAATGATTGTGTCATGCTTGTGCATAGGCATGTATTCTGTTTGCAGAGGCGCAAGATGATGATAAGCACCGAATGCTTCATTCATTGTTCGCGGGTAGCGGCGTGTTGTGGTGTTAAGCTGGTTCATAATTTGATCCGTATGTGTTTAAAAATTGACTTAATGCTAAAGCCGTATTCTCCCGACTTTCTGTTTTTCCATCTTCCAGTTCCCGGCCAAAAGTCAACAATTAAGCAATTGTGTTCAACCACTAAATGAGCGCCATCGTTATGGCTTGTGTAGCAAACCCCAGCGCTAACGAGGCTTCTGGCTAAATTTAGTCTGTTCGAGGCGCGTTTTTTGGATTGAATTGCTTTATGATCGCGCCACATTTCAGTAACTTCGTTTTCATTGCCGCTCATTCTTTTCCCCAATTCGGCTGATCATCACGCCCAATAGTTGCAGGAATATCAGGCTCTTGGTCCTCCGCTTTATATTCTTCATTTCGCACAAAGCAGCGCGGATCATCGCGCTCGATAGGCTCCAATGGCTTGGGCGCAAACCACGCCATTGATGTGGCGATTGTTGGGTGTACTGCGCTCATGATGCCACCTCTTTGGCGGGGATTTCAACCCCCCAATTTGTGAGCAATTCGTCAATCCACTCCACAGCAAGTCGAGAAAATGGATTATTGGCCGGAGTGTCTCCGGTCTTGATGTTGTAAAACCAAAGCTCTGCTGGCCTTCCTGAATCTCTTCTGGGTGTATTTTTGTTACCTGACTTTTCGAGCGTTCCAACCAAGCAGGCGCAATCACCCTTGTAAACTTCGCCATTTACTAGCCCGGAAATTAGAGCCTCACGCAAGCCGATTGCCTCAAGCGGTGTGTGCGAGATGACCGCCCAAACATCATTTTTGATAGATGAGCTTCCCCACGTCTCAATTCTTGGCGATGAGCTTCCCCGCGTCTCAATTTTTGGCGATGAGCTTTCCCACGTCACAATTTTTGGCGATGAGCTTTCCCGCGTCTCAATTCTTGGCGATGAGCTTTCCCACGTCTCAATTTTTGGCGATGAGCTTCCCCACGTCACAATTTTTGGCGATGAGCTTTCCCGCGTCTCAATTTTTGGCGATGAGCTTTCCCGCGTCATAATTCTTGGCGATGAGCTTTCCCACGTCTCAATTCTTGGCGATGAGCTTTCCCGCGTCATAATTCTTGGCGACTGTTTGCCCTTTAAAAAAAAAGAGCCATTTGAATAAATCTCAATCACATCGCCGCGATCAATAGCGGCTTCAAATTCTGACTGATTTTCAACTTTGCAAATTATCATCTTCATTCTCCTGCCCCCGGCAAATGCCGTTTTCGTGGGGCTTAAAGTGATTTAAGGACTAGGCAAGCTTGATATTAGCTCTCGTGTATTTTGAGCCTATCAGTAGCCATTCCGCTGATCGCGTGTCTATCTACGCCGCTATTACTTTAATCACTTTGTTAAGTAACTTTACCGCTGTTTTTATTTATTTATATAGGTGTTTTCCCTAGTACACAAGATGATTTATTTGCTCTAGTATTGCGGCTATGAACAAATTTGAGCAAGTAGAAATCAACGCGGCACGAATCATAGCGCAAGATGCCGCGCATCATGCAAGCAGGTATGCGGACTTTGCAGACCTGAGCGCTGCAACAATCGCCGTATTGCTTCTCGCTTTAGAGATAGCAGGCGGCAAACATTTTATTAAACCAGAGGAAGATCAATGAGCTTCAAAAACTACGCACCACAACTAAGCTGGCAAGGCCACGACAAGCATATCAAAGGCGCATTAGGCGGCACAAAAGCCGCTGCACTGCAATCAGCAAAGATTAAGCTACCGGGCAGCTTAAACGGCGTTATTGTGATGATGGATGTCCCCAACAGAGACAGCATCAACACAATCACGACAAAACAAAGTGATCGCACAGATATGATCAAGCGTGGCGGACGATGAAAAGCCAACTAACCCAACAAGAATACGATCAGCTACTCCTAGATGATGCAATCGCAGGCGGCAAGCCACAGCTACTGTACCGCCACGTCTCACACGGACAACTCAGCATTGCTCGCTATTCAATGGGCGCTCGTATCAATGGCCATCACTATGTTTACAACCCCGTAACCGACGAGCTGCTACGCGAGGATGCTTTGAAATTCTTAGCGCAACTGCGCAAGGCTAAGAAGCCAACTATGCCAGAACAAACGCAGGTTTCATTGATATGAAACCCACCCTAACATCACGCATCAAAACCACTCTAAAACGCCGATGGCTAACAGTGGAGCAAGCTGTGCATCTTGGCTTAAGTCACGATCTAAGAAAGCGCGTAAGCGAGTTCAAACAAGACGGCATCGCGGTAGCTGATAAATGGATCAAGCTTCCAAGCGGCACACGAATTAAATCATGGAGGATTTTATGAAGTTAACAGGATGGTACAGAGGCGAGCAAAAGCCGGTGCGGGTTGGTTTTTATCAGCGAGAAGACCATTATGGAATTATTTATGCTTACTGGAATGGCCGTCATTGGCGCGTAGGCTTTCCAATTTATGAAAATGCGTTTTTTTGGGCTGATTTGCCCTGTGGTTCTATGTATCAAGACTTGCCTTGGCGCGGAGTAGCAAAATGATTAAGCATTTGAAGGAAAATGGCAGACTATGACTCACAACCTAACACCATCAGATCAGCGCTGCGATGGCGCAATACCAAACGACGCACAAGCCGAGCTATGCCAGCGCCGCGAGACGTGCCAGCGATACATTGCGCATCAAAGCGACTTTGATAGCCGTGTTGTTGCGTGGATGATCCCGGTACGGAACTGTAATATGTACATTCATGTGAAACCATAGTACAATAATTGCATATCTCTTTGCCGAGATTTTGAAGTAAAGCTCCACATGCGCTTTGGCGGGTACTTCCCCGTTCGGCAAACCCCGCAAGGGGAAAGCGCAGGTGGAGCTTTTTTGTTTGGATTTTCTATGGAAAATTTTGATAGATTGAGTTACAACCCAGAAACAGGAGTTTTTACGTGGGTTGTGTCAACAGGGTCTATTATGGCTGGGCGCGTTGCTGCCGCAGAGCAAGCGCATGAGGCATATGTGTGTGCAAAGCGCAAGCTGCATCAAGGGTGCACGATATGAATCTTACTCCAAAAAACTGGGGCGATTTTCAGCACTACAAAGATCGCGCACCGCCTTGGATAAAACTACACAAGGGGCTACTTGATGACAGTGCATTTCAAAGATTGCCAACTGCTAGCAGAGCGCTAGCGCCAATGCTTTGGCTGCTAGCAAGCGAGCAAAAAGACGGCTCTTTTAATGCTGATCATGCAGAGCTTGCTTTTAGACTTCGACAAACGGAGAAAGAAATTAAGGATGCGCTAACACCGTTGATTTCAAAGGGGTTTTTTCTTGTGTTGCAAGATGCTAGCGAGACGATAGCGCAATGCAAGCCGGATGCTATGCCAGAGACAGAGGAGAGACAGAGAACAGAGACAGAGGGAGAGACAGAGAAGAGCACGGCTATCGCCTTTAAAACTTTTCCGCATGGTTTGGAAGTTGATGCTTGGCAGTCATGGCTAAGCTATCGCAAAGGCATAGGGAAACCGCTAAAGCCTGCATCATGGGATGCGGCGCAGCGAGCTATGGCTGCTTTTGGCGACGATCAGGCGGCAGTGGTGGCGCAATCCATTGCAAATGGTTATCAAGGGCTTTTTGCGATTAAGGGCAAAGCAAAGCAGGCTGTTAGCTATCAAGGACAAAACGAGGCGCAACTAGCGCGATTGATGTGTGGATCAGCATGAACGACAAACGCGAATTTTTGAAACTACTGCAAGGTGTGTATGAGTTTTACGGAAAACGAGAAACCTTGACTGACTTTGCTGCGCAGGTTTGGTGGAATGCTTGCCAATCGTTTGAATTTGACGAACTGAGTAAGGCACTCTCTGCACACGTTGTAAATGCTGAATCAGGCCAATACTTGCCAAAACCCGCTGATATTGTGCGGGCGCTGCAAGGAACGACAACAGACCGCGCAGCGATGGCGTGGGGAAAAGTTATTGAGGCTGCGTCAAGCGTAGGTGCTTACACCGACGTGGTGTTTGATGACCCTGCAATTCATGCGGCAATCGAGGATATGGGTGGGTGGTCAAAAGTTTGCCGCGCTGAGACAAAAGATCTAAGCTATGCCATGCACCGATTCTGCGAGCAGCACAAAGCGTACACCGGGCGCGGTCAATTTGAGTACACGGCGCGGCTCAGGGGCGATAGAAGCGCAGACGCTGAGTATGAAAAAAAGGGCTTGCCTGTACCTACGCCAAAGCTAATTGGTAACCCAGCGCAGGCCATGCAAGTCTTAAACGGCGGTGCAAAAACTGGCAGGCTTATGATTTCGGATGTTGTGCAACTTTCAGCCTTCACTATGGAGAAAATGAAATGACACTCAGAGATAATATCACACCAGAAAAGCGCCGAGCTCACGCAATTCTTGACCGAGTGCGAGCAGGTTGCAATGTGCCTGAGAATTTGATTGCATGGGCGCTTGCGGCGCTTGGTGAGACTTTGGAATAAGGGTAAACACCTATTCAAAACCATGCAAATAGAAGGCAAAATTAAATCTCAATTAACTTATGAATAACTATGTTAAATATCGACAATCTTACATACGACGAACTCAAACAAATCGCCGCTTTATTTTCAAATACCTCAGCGCAATCAAACGACGGCTTTGAAAGCAAACACGTTGGCAAATACGTCATTGTGCGCACTTACGCAAGCGGTGTATTCTTGGCAAAGCTAGAACGTCATAGCGGACGCATGGCCGAGTTGTCTGATTGCCGCCGTTTATGGCAGTTTAAGGCCGCCGAAGGCATCTCTTTGAGCGCAGTAGCAACAAATAGCGTTGATCCAAAAAATTGTCGCTTCCCCGCTGCAATTCCCGAGCAATCTGTTTTAGATTGCCTTGAATTTTTGCCAGCGTCAGAGAAATGCTTGGCAACAATTCGAGCAACAAAAGCAGCGGAGCAATCATGAAATATTTTGAAGATTATGAAATAAATTCCGGCATCAGTAGCGGTAGCGGTAGCCGTAGCGGTAGCGGTAGCGGTGACGGTAGTGGTAGCGGTTAAATTGACGCAAATCACCTACCTTCCTCTCGACGAATATCGCTATCAAGCCATGCTAGAACATCTAACATGGCTAGGTAAACGTCAAGGATGGCGAGAATATGTGGAGCACAAAGCCAAGCAATATGCAAGGTTTGATGCTGAGTTATACGGTAATCTTCCCGCCGAACTTGGGAAGAAATTAAAGGAAAAATAAAGATGAATGAATATCAATTTTGGAAGTTGTTTGTAATCGCGTTTGTGTCGTCTTGCGCGATACCTGCCGCATGTACGGCTCATGCAAATCATCAGGTGGCAAAAATTGCTGAAAAATCGAATCCGATTGATGCAGCCTGCGCTATTACAGCTGGCGCGAGCAACAAAGAAATGTGCATTATTCGTGCGCAAATTAAGCCATAACAAACCAGTACCTTCATAAACACTGCGCAGAGCGCTATTAAATTAGGAGTAACCCATGAAAGAAAAATACCTATCCCAAGCCGCTGAAAAGCTAACCCAAGCCCGCAAATCCCGCCCTGACAAAATGACAGAGCAGAAATACAGAGAGCAGGCAGCGCGACTGATTGCTAAGGCTAACAGATTGGTGAAATGAAGCAATCATTCCGATTAGTGCATGACACAGCGCGATTGATGGCCTCTAGAGCTGTGCAAAAAGCCCTTGAAGGCTACATCGTAACGGTATCAGAGCCTAGCCGAACTTTAGATCAAAACGCGGCGCAATGGCCTTATTTAGCAGCTTGGGCGCAAGGCAAAGAGGCATGCATTAACGGGCAAATGATCAAAGTCACGCCTGACGACTGGAAAGACATATTAACCGGGGCTTATAACGGAGAAACTCGCATTGCCGCTTTTGATGGCAAAGTGATCATGTTACCCCGGCGCACAAGCAAGATGGGCAAAAAAGTCTTCGGGGAGTGGATGGAATACCTTGTGGCTATTACTGCGCAGGCAGATTTAGAGCCGGTTTATAAGAGTGAGAAAAATGAATGAAGCTATCTAACAAACATGATCCAATTGGCTGGTTATGGCGCTATGACAAAGATAGCGAATGGCTTGTATCTGGCAATAACATTGCGGCAAATTTGCCAGACAGCGGGGAGTGCTTTGCTTTTTATTATCTGGATATTGCTGATGGCCGGGTAAAGATTAAAATTGATGCAGCACCCTAAATTT